>JANNLO010000030.1:0-14825 GCA_031396835.1 Snowella sp. SOY_38_metabat_116 | reverse complement strand
TTCCTATTTCGTCTATAATTCCTGCTATTATTCCCAAATGGTCTATATCTTGAACATCTATTTGCATTTCTTTTTTCATTTTGCTTACCTTAATTTCATTTAGATTAAAATAACATTTTTACAATTTAACCTGCTGAATGTCAGATAAAATAAAAGCATTTACTCTAAATATTAATTCTGAAATTTGGATTTTACAAGATGATAAGAAAAGTATATTTGAAACGACTATTGATGAAATTTATAATATTTATAATAATCCCAATAAAATTGTTTGTAAAGATACGATTTCTAATTCTATTAAAAAAGTTCTAGAATTAGAAATAACGGCTAGACAAAAGAGTTCAGAGTACCAGCTTAAATTATTTGATAATACTTTATTATATGAGCTTGAGCAAATAATCGAAAGTCAAATTATGTATTTCGATTTTTATGAAATTATCGAAGGAATTGAGATAACAAATGTTGAAAAAATTAGTTGTGGAAAAGTAGAGTTATTTATATTTGATGAAAAACTGTGCAATGAATTTTCGACAAGGTTAAATTATCAAAATAAAAATTCCGAAAATTTTCAATCATCAGAGAAATATTTTTTTGAGAATTTTATGAGAAATGTCTGTGTTAAATCTACATCTTATGGCGATGAAAAAACAGCCAGAAAAAATTCATATAAACAGATTAGAGAAGTTATTAATTTTTTTAGGTATATTGTTTGCTTACTAATCCATGAAAGAATTACAGAAAATATTGTAAAAATCAATCTCCATTCTGAAGCTTATAAAGAATCTCATTTTTCATTTTTCATAAAAAATAAAGATGAGACTCCATCCTTAGTATGGGGGTCTGGAAGAAAAAGTAGGCAGAATTTTTGTATTGACCAAAATAGGCTAGATAATATTTTTTTTCTGATAAATAGTTTCAATCAAATTCTAAATTCTGATTCAATTACGGAAATTGAGGAATCTATTCTAAAAGCAATTTATTGGATAGGGGAAGCACAAAATGAGTTTGATCCAGATATAGCTTTCATAAAATATTGGACTTCAATTGAGTGTTTGTTTTCCGAAAAAAATGAAATAACACAGTCTCTTGCTAAAGGTGTAACTATTAATATTGTTTTTAGTGGCTATGTAGATATTCAAAATGAAAATAGTGTTGAAAATGCGCGTTATATATATGATGAAATCAAAAAACTTTATAAAAAACGTAGCGAAATTATTCACAAAGGAAATACATATTTAACAAAAAAAGTTATTGATGAGTATGATGTTTCTAGCATATGCAAATATGCCGCGTGGAGCATTATAAATATGTTTTATTTACGCTCTATAAACTACATTACAAAAGAACAAATAAAAATTCAAACTGAACGATTATCTTCAATTTTAAAATTAACCTAATTATGCCTACTAGTAAGAATCATAATTAATTTCAAAGAAAATAATAATCTTAACTTAAGTAACAAACATCTATTGGTTGCTGTCCTCTGTGAACAAATCAAAAACTAATTATAAATATCTTCTTTGCTTCCATAACCTTTCAGCTTTCTTAATAAAGGTTTACCTTGTTTTTCAGGTTCTTGTTTAAGTTGCTCAATTTTTTTTGTTAATAAAGTTTGTTCCCTTTGATCTTTGATTTTTCCCAAAAGTTTAATGGCTAAGGGAATTAACTGAATTTGATAGTTTTCCATTACCAACCTAATTGAAGTTTAGCGTCTTCCCAATTAATTGTTTCTTCTGTTTGGTCTTGTTGAATGGCTTCATCTAACAAAGGAGCGATTTCTTGATCGTTGAGAATTTCTAGAGTTTCTAGCAATGATTCAATGTGTTCATAGCTGAATGTCACCATAACAGGTTTACCATTTTGAGTAATAATAACGGGTTCGTTGTTAAGTTCATCGGGCAAATTCAGAAATTGTTCTTTGGCTTGGGCGATCGTCAGGTATTTAGACATAACTATATAAAAGCGTTATCAAAATAACTAAATTTTAACTTAGACTATTAAAAAATACCAATTTTAAAACAATGATTGATTTTCGAGATGGTCAAGGATTCGTGGTTGTGGGCGCAACAACAGGTCAAGTGATTGCCAGTCAGGTTGGTGGAATCGGAGTCGTCGGTGGTTTTGGCGGCATGGCGTTGGGAACTCCTGTAATTGTCGTTGGTGGCGCGATCGCGGGAGCAGCAGTTAAGGCAATTATCGACGGAATCGAAACGGGTGATGTCACGGTTTTAGGCGTAACTACGTTGGGATCTGTCTTAGGGGCTGGATTTTCGGTAACAGTCGGTAATGTCGGCGTTGGTGTGGCGGGTAGTGCTTTTAGCGTTGGCTTAGGAACAATGGCTATCACAGGAGGAGTTTTTGCTTTAGGTGTTTATCAATTAATTAAAATGTTTACAAGTAGTTCATCTCAGAGTAAATATTTGGAAAACTTGTTGTTTTTAGAACAAATTACCGAGGAATATGAGTTTGAACAAAGATGGAAAAATTTAGAGATAGAAGAAGAATTCCAAGAATTAAAAGCAACTATTAAAAATAATTTAATAGAAGATAATATTAAAGACTATCAATGGCAAAATTTAGAAACTCAAGAAGATTTTAAAACTTTAAAGCAACAATTAAATACTTATTTTCAAGATGATAATTTTCAAACAAAAGTTCTCTATGATTCAACAAAAACTGAGACAGAAAATAACCAAATTATTACGATTAATCAATCAACTCCAACTTGGAAATCTACAGATCTAACTCATTTTGAAGTTCCTACTGTTAATGCTGTTGCGATCGCGCCTAATAATCAATATATATTAAGCGGTAATCATGATGGAACTGTTCATCTCTGGGATTTACAGACAAAAGAATTACTATTCACTTTTATCGGAAGTCGAGAAGAAATTCAGGCGATCGCTGTTACGACCGACAATAATAAAGTATTAGCAGGAGGTTTTGATCGTCGTATTAGTGCTTGGAATATCAAACAAAAATCAATTTCCTCAGCATTTTATAGCAACAATTCTTCCTATAGTCATGATGGAGTTATTTATGCTTTAGCCGTTAGCCCTGATGGAAGATGGATTGCAAGCGGTAGTAGTGATAATAAAATCAAAATTTGGGGAAGAATTACAGGAGAATGGGAGCGAAATTTAAACGGCCATTCGAGTGCTATTCTAGCGTTGATTTTCACACCTGATGGACAAAATTTGATTAGTGCGAGTGAAGATAAAACAATTCGTTTGTGGAATGTTAAAAATCCCCAAGCTCTCGAAGTTTTACAAGGTCACTCTGATCGGATAACTTGTTTAAATCTAACAGCTAATGGCGAACATTTATTAAGCGGTAGTTTAGACGGGAAAGTTAATATTTGGAACTTACAAGAAAAAATTATTCTTAAAACAATTCATACAAATTCTGGACTTTTATCCTTGACAATCAACAATCAAATGAAGATTTTTGCAACTGCAAATTCCCAAGAAATTAAATTATGGGATTTGGAAACAGGTAAGTTATTAGAAGTATTAACGGGTTGTCATCCGATTGCATTTAGTCATGACGGAATGACTTTAGTGAGTGGAAGTAATTCTAAGAAATCAGTTTTAAAAATTTGGCAACAAACTTTTCGGACTTTTGACAATAAAAGTGATAACTTTAATTTAGATTTTTCTCAAAATTGGTGGGAAATTTTAGACGTTTCTCCTACATCTAATTCACAAGAAGTTAAGCTCTCTTATTATTATTTGGCCAAGAAATTTCATCCTGATCAAAACAATTCCCAAGAAGCGATCAAAGCAATGCAAATAATTAATTCTGCTTATGCGAGTTTCCGTAAACAATAAAGCGATCGCCGATTTTTAAATAAAATTCTCGACGCGATCGCATTAAAAAATTGTCATCTAAATTGCTTGAAATTCTAAAAAGGCGGGAATTTCACCCACCCCGATTTTATCCCATTATTATTGGGTAACTAATTCCTTATCTTTGGCTAGAAAAACTTCTAATTCCTCTAACATTTCTGCATCAACCTTAGTTTGCATCGGACAGAATTTTGGCCCACACATCGAGCAGAATTCAGCCGTTTTATAAATGTCAGCAGGTAAGGTTTCGTCGTGATATTCCTTCGCCCGTTCGGGGTCTAAAGATAACTCAAATTGACGATTCCAATCAAAGTTATAACGAGCCTTCGATAATTCATCATCCCGATCACGTGCGCCTGGACGATGACGAGCAATATCCGCCGCGTGGGCCGCAATTTTGTAGGCAATTAAGCCGTTACGCACATCTTCCGCATTCGGTAATCCTAAATGTTCTTTCGGTGTCACATAACACAACATTGCTGTTCCATGCCAACCCGCGATCGCGGCCCCAATAGCAGACGTAATATGATCATAACCAGGTGCAATGTCTGTAACCAACGGGCCAAGCACATAGAAAGGAGCCTCACTGCACTCTTCCATTTGCTTTTTGACATTAAACTCGATTTGATCAAGGGGAACATGGCCAGGCCCTTCCACCATTACCTGCACATCATCTTTCCAAGCGCGACGAGTTAGTTGACCTAGGGTTTTGAGTTCAGACAACTGAGCATCATCAGAAGCATCATGGGTGCAACCAGGTCGCAGAGAGTCACCTAAACTATAGGAAACATCATATTTTTTGAAAATTTCTGTAATCTCATCAAAATGGGTATAGAGCGGATTTTGTTTGTGGTGATGGAGCATCCAACGAGCAATAATCCCACCGCCACGAGAAACAATCCCCGTAATACGGTTTTTCACCAATGGCAAGTACTCAATTAAAAGACCTGCATGGATGGTCATGTAATCCACACCCTGTTGCGCGTGTTTTTCGATAACGTGCAGAAAATCATCAGCAGTCAGATTTTCGATGCTACCATGCACACTTTCTAAAACCTGATAAATGGGAACCGTACCGATGGGAACGGGTGACGCATTGATAATTGCTGTACGAATGACATCTAAATCACCGCCCCCAGTCGAAAGATCCATTACCGTATCCGCACCATATTTGACAGATAACAGTAATTTTTCAATCTCTTCATTGATATCAGAAGAATTGGGAGACGCTCCAATATTGGCATTGACCTTACATTTGGAAGCAATCCCGATCGCCATTGGTTCTAGGTTTGTATGATTAATATTGGCAGGAATGATCATGCGGCCCCGTGCAACCTCATCTAGAATCAGGCTGGCAGGTAGATTTTCCCGTTGAGCAACATAATTCATCTCTTCAGTGACCACGCCCTGACGCGCATAGTGCATCTGAGAAACATTTTTCTGGCCTTGGCGTTTGGCAACCCATTCTGTACGCATACAATTTTCCTCAATAAATAGCTTCCCTACGCTGGAATTACCCAGTCTCAGGTTCTAAGGGTTTTTCTCAGCCTAGATTCCTAGACACCCCTAGCTTAATGAGAAATTGTAGCACTTTTCTTGGAAGTCTAAAAGAATCCACACTGTCAGGCAATAGTTTCAATTTTGGAAAGATTGGGTTAAATGCAATCGCCTAATTACCAATTTTTAGGTTGAAAATCAGGATTATTTAAAATAGCAACCGTTTCTCCCGCCTGAGCTAAAACAAATAAACCTTGACGATAGGCATAGCGATCGGCTCCTTCTTCAATCTCAATGCCTGCGACGGCTCCGTACAGTTGCTTTTGAGCATATTCTGGAAAAAATTGTCTGAATTTATCCAAGTCTGATTGTAATTCCTGAACATCATTTACTCCCAAACTACTTTTTACCTCGACCACTAAAACATGATTTTCATTGGTTACAAGGACATCAATTTCTAAGGTTTGTCCATTTAAGCGTTTTTTAACTCGTTGACTGACTTGATGAACGGGAATCCCTCGCTTTAAAAAGATGGTTTCACAGGCTGGGGCCACCATGTTTTCCACAAATCTTCCCCACTTGCCTCCGAGATCGCCAATTTGTTTGTTAACCTCGCGGATTCTGCGGTCAGTTTCTTGAGATTGTTCCTTTAATAGACGTTCTGTTTCTTGAAAACGTCGGTCAGTTTCTTGAAACATTCGCTCAGTCTCTTTTTGGGCAGTCGTTAATTCGGCGAGTAATTGCCACACATCATCGGCGGTTGTTGTCATAATCTAGATTTCTATCAATTTTCCTATTTACAATTTTATCTTGTTAAAATGCGATCGCCACTTACCGTTAAGTAAAAACGCGATCGCCGAGCAATTGACAATGAGCAATTATCCATTAAAAAAATAATCGCCGTCTAAAAAATATAATTTCCAACTAGATTTTTATCGTTTTTACGATTACAATGTTTGGTGATCACTTTTTGATGGCTAGACCATTCATCTCTCTTATGAAACAATCAAAACAACATCTCCCCCCCCTTCAATTGTTGCGAAAACTCTTGCTCTGACTGGATTTGCGGCTTTATCTTTGATTCCTGCTATTCCCGCTCACGCTGCTATTATCGATTTTCAATCTTTAGAAGTTGTTGGCACTGAGTATGATTATGTTCCTGATGTTTACTCCTATACGGAAAAAGGCTTTACTTTCGATGCTCTTAATAGTGTTGGTTTCGCACGTTGGTTTACGTTAAATCCCAATTACCCAGGCTCAACAGCCCTTATCAATAAAAGTGTTGATGGCATTACTCGCCTGACTCAGGTGGGCGGCGGAGCTTTTGACCTAGCTTCTATTGATCTCACTTCTTATACTACAAGTTGGAATTTTACTGGGGTTTTTACGGGGACAAAGGCGGACTTAAGTACAGTGACTCAAAGTTTCACAACGGATCATTTGGTTAGCCTAGAAACCTTCACCTTTAATTCGGGCTTCACCAACTTAACTAAGGTTGAATGGGGTGGGCCTGGTGGGCAATTCGACAATATTAACGTTACCGCGACCTCTGCTGTGCCTGAACCTTTGACCATTCTGGGCGCAATGACTGCCACAGGTTTTGGTGCTATTTTCAAACGTAAACTTGCCCAAAAGAAAACCGATAAAAAAGACTAAACTGCTAATTACAGCAAAATTTAATGCTAAATAACTCAACAAGCTCCTAATCGGTAAATTTTCTCCGAAGGAGTTTTTTTGTTTTCAGAAATTCTTCGATAGTTTCAACCTTGGAAAATTTGAGGTGAATGCGATCGCTTTTTAAAACCTAATTTTCTTCCCAAAAATCTTCATTTAAAATTGTTTCTACATTTTGAGAATAGAGCCAGCGATCGGGAAAAGAAACCTGACGATATTCTTTGCGAACTGTTTTTAAAGCTATTTCCCAACCAACGATAAAGCTATCATCCCATCGTGTTTTCAGACTCGGAGCATCTTTAATTAAAAGTTCTAAAGCATTACGTTGATTACGAATCGTTCTTTCCCAACCATTATAATCATAGGGAAGATCAACATAAAGACGTTTTAATAAATGCTCTAATAAAACCATTAGCTGAGAAATTAATTCCTTTTTTTGAGAAATTCCCAAGGATTCCACCTCTTCAATTAAATTGTCAATATCTAGGTTTTTAAAGTCATGATTTTTGAGTTTATTGACTGTATCTTCTACCCATAATAAAATGTCTTGTTCATAGAGTGAATTTGTCATAGTAATTCCTTAAAAACTATATTTAAATATTTAAAAGACTGAATGCTTAAATTTATTATATTCCTACGGTATATTGAATTGTTATCAAATAAAATACCCTGCCCGAAGACAGAGTATCTAGATTAATGAAGCATAATCAGGGCTAAAAATGCCTTAATTAAGCATCACTTTCAATGTAGATGAACAATAAAGCCATTGTCACGGCAGGAAATAACCAACCAACAATGGGGATCAAAATCCAAGGTAAATAGGAAGCAGCATAAGCTCCAGTCATGGTTAAAGTCTCCTAAAAGATGAGAAATTACAAAAATCGCTTTTTACGTTTGATAGAAAAACAAGAATTGTTAAAACTGAGTTAAAACTCTAGTTAAAACCACCTCGGAAAATTCCATCAACCACGTTTAAATTTTCTAAAAGAAAATAAGCAACACACGCGCCACCACTAGCTCCTACAAAGAAACCAGAAGCAAATTGGCTCCAACCGTCCGCAGTTTGCAGGGAATCTTTTCCGCCGCCACTTTCGTTTTGGAAGGTTACTGATCCGTAGCTGCTGAGGGCTACCGTTGCCACTAAAATCAAGGCTAATGCTGAAATTAAAGCACCAAGATAAGCGTGATCTGAGTCGCGCAATGGGCCAAGGAGCGTCCAGGGGCCAACGAGAAAGTAGCCATGAGCCATACCAATTTCTAATCCCCGTATCAAGGGAGACAGACCTTTGCGATAAGCAGGAAGGTTACCAATAAAAGCTCTGGTAAAATCCGAATCCGAAATCGGGGTAGAAAGATGCCCTGTAAACGGATCATTTTTATAGGGATGGACGACTTGGGTATATTCAGTCATCGTAATTGAGTTCTCCTCTTGTTTAATAGAGCGAAATTATGACAAAACTTAAGATTATATTTTACGCAGTTCAGGGCAGTCTAACTGTGTTTTTTGTCTCAGCGTTAAGAAAGTTCATGAATTTTCTTAATAATACTTTAAGTTAAAAGTTAAAATCTAGGTTTGGAGCAACAAGAAATTAAACATTCAGAAAACTGTCCGTCTGAAAAAAGATTGTTACTGAATAGTATCGATAAAATTATTAAAGATTGAATTGATTATTTTGATCTAAACTTTTTCTGCTAACTCTAACCATCGTTCAGTTGCTACATTAATCGCATTGTTTAATTCAACTAATTTTTCAGTTAACTTTTGCACTTTTGTAAAATCAGAAGAAGCTTGAGTGTAAAGAGTTTTTTCAATTTTTTCTTTTTCTTTTTCTAGTTCAGCAATTTTTGCTTCTAGTCTATCGTATTCCTTTTTTTCTTTAAAAGATAATTTACGAGACTTATCAGACTTATTAACTGTAGTAGAAGCTGAGTTATTAATAACTGATTTGGTTGAATTAGTAGATTTATTTTCTGAATTTTTAGCTGACTCTTCCTCGGCTTTTTTATATTCCATATAGAGGGAATAATTGCCTGGATATTGACGCAAAATTCCGTCTTTTTCAAAGGAAAAAATAGTATCCACCGTGCGATCTAAAAAATAGCGATCATGAGAAACTACAATTACACAACCATTAAAATCTTCTAAATAATCTTCTAAAACTCCTAATGTTTGTACGTCCAAATCATTCGTCGGTTCATCCAAAATTAAAACATTGGGCGCACTCATTAATACTCTTAATAAAAATAATCGACGCTTTTCGCCTCCCGATAATTTGCTAATCGGTGCATATTGTTGATCGGGCGGAAACAAAAATCGCTCTAACATTTGGGATGCCGTAATCACGCTACCGTCAGAGGTTTTCACGAGTTCTGCAACTTCCTTGAGATATTCAATTACTCTTTGACTCCCATTAGGCATTAAATCATCGGAATGTTGGTCAAAATAGCCAAAATGAATGGTTGTGCCAATTTCCACAGAGCCGCTATCAGGTTCAACTCGTCCCGTAATAATATTCATTAATGTTGACTTTCCCGCACCGTTAGGGCCGACAATGCCTATTCTGTCTTCAGGATTAAAAATATAACTAAAATCTTGAATTAAAGCCCGATTATCATAGGATTTCGCAATATTATTTAATTCAATTACTTTTTTGCCAATGCGACGGCCAACAGTGGTAATCTCGACTTTTTCTTGAGCTTGCTTAAATTCTTGCGCTTGCATATCTCGAATGCGGTCAATCCTTGCTTTTTGTTTGGTACTCCGTGCTTTGGGGCCGCGCGATAACCATTCGAGTTCCCGACGTAAAACTCCTGCAAATTTTCGCTGACTGCTTTGCCCAGATTCTTCAGCTTCGGCTTTTTTGGTTAAATAATAAGCATAATTGCCGCTATAAGAAAAAAGATCTGCTTGGTCAATTTCGAGAATGCGATTAGTCACAACATCCAAAAAATAGCGATCATGGGTAATCAGCAACAGCGCGCCCCGATAGCGTTTGAGATAACTCTGCAACCATTCCACCGAAAGGGCATCGAGATGGTTGGTAGGTTCATCCATGAGCAAAACGTCGGGTTCCAAAAGTAAGGCTGACGCGATCGCAATCCGTTTTCGATAACCTCCTGAAAGTGAACCAACTTTTGCCTCTAAATCTTCGATTCCCAGTTGATTTAAGATGATTTTGGCATTATTTTCAAGCTCCCAAGCTCCCACAGCATCCATTTGTTCAGAAAGCACCGAAAGACGCGCCATTAACTTATCCGTATCTCCCTGACTATGGGACAATTTTTCGGAAATTTCTTCATATTCCCGCACCAATGCCATTTTTTCATTACTCTCAACAAAAACTTGTTCCAAAACCGTGTGATTATCATCCATTTCGGGCTGTTGGGGCAGATAGACGATTTTCGCGCCCGCATTAACCCAAAATTCCCCACTATCAATGGATTCTAACCCCGCAATCATTTTCAGTAGAGTTGATTTGCCTGAGCCATTACAACCAATGAGTCCAACCTTATCCCCTTCTTCTAGGCTAAAGTTCGCATCTTTGAGGATTTCTTTGATGCCAAAGTCTTTTTTTAGCGATCGCAGGGTAAAAAGGGTCATGGGATTATTAAAGAGAAAAGATTCACTTTCAAATTATGACTTATGATGTTACTTTTTCGCCATAAAAATTTAAATTAAATTTCAATCTAAACAACCGATTAAAATGCAAGAATATCATTTTCTGCTTGGCAAAAATCTCGAATTTCTTTAACAAATTGTTCACCATAGTGTTCTAATTTATAGCGACCAACTCCCGAAACTTTAGCAAATTCTTCTAAGCTAATAGGTTTTAATTGAGCCATTAATTTTAAACTAGAATCCCCAAAAACAACGTAGGGTGCAACATTATGAGTTTTTGCAATGCGTTGTCTAAGCAGTCTTAATTTATCAAATAATAACTCTATTTCTCTGGCTTTAGGATTATCTCTAGCATCTTCTGTTTCTTTTATTTTAGATTTAACTGCAATTAAAATGTTGCGCTGTTTTCGTAAAATTTCCCAGCTATAAACGTTGATTTTTAGAACAGAATAACCATCTGTTGTTTCATCCAAAAAACCTTGATGAATTAGAAATAAACCCAATTGTTTCCACTGATCCGCCGTTCTATCTTTGCCAATTCCATAAGTTGATAATAAATGATGTTTATAGTCTTCAATTTTTTGTTTACGGGAACCGCGCAGAACATCAATAATGTGCATCATGCCAAATTTTTGTTGACAACGAACTATGCAAGAAAGAAATTTTTGGGCTTCAATTGTCCAATCTTCAATCGGTTTAGGGTAACAACAATTATCACAATTGCCGCAGTTTCCTGAAAAATCTTCTCCAAAATAACGTAATACAATCGTGCGGCGACAAGCTAATCCTTCTGAATAATCTACGATTTGTCGTAATTGTTGGCGAGCTTTTTGTTGCTCTGAAGGAATTTTTTGTTGAATAATATATTCAATTTTTTTTAAGTCCCCAAAACTAAAAAATAGCAAACATTTAGCAGGTTCATTATCGCGCCCAGCCCGTCCTGATTCTTGGTAATAACTTTCGAGATTTCGAGGTAAATCATAATGAATTACAAAACGCACATCGGGTTTATTAATTCCCATGCCAAAGGCAACTGTTGCGACAATAATTCTAACTTCATCTCGAATAAATTGAGTTTGATTAAATCTTCTACTTTTGTCATCCATTCCTGCATGATAAGGTAAAGCTTTAATGCCATCTTCTTGTAAATTATTCGCAATTTCATCAACCATTTTACGGCTCATGCAATAAATAATTCCTGATCCTTTTAAGGTGTTAATAAATTGGAGTAATTGTTCATAACTTTTTTTCTCTTTAGGAATAATTTCATAATAAAGATTGGGTCGATTAAAACTAGTTAAATGAACACTTGGTTTATGTAATTTTAATTGTTCAATAATATCTTTTTGAACTCGTTTGGTAGCAGTTGCCGTAAACGCAAAAACAGGAATTTGGGGATATTGGCGACGTAATTGACTGAGTTTGCGATATTCAGGACGAAAATCATGGCCCCATTCCGACACACAATGGGCTTCATCAATCGCAAAAGCTGAGACTCCTACTTGGGTAAAAAGACGATTAAAAAAATCTTGAAAGCGATCGCCTAATAATCTTTCTGGCGCAACATAAAGTAACTTAATTTTATGATCAAAAATCTGTTTTTCGCGGGCTTGAACTTCAGCAAAACTTAAACTACTATTCAAATAAGTTGCCCCAATGCCATTATCTTGTAGTGCATCAACTTGATCTTGCATAAGGGCAATTAAGGGAGAAATAACTATCATTAATCCAGGCTTAAGTAGGGCAGGTAATTGGAAACAAAGAGACTTGCCGCCACCCGTTGGCATAATTACTAATAAATCCCGATTCGCTAAAGCATTCTCAATAATTTCTTTTTGCTCAGAACGAAATTTATCATAACCAAAAAAATATTTTAAATAAGTTTCTAGATTAGGCTGGGGATCGATTAAACTTGACATTTTTCTTTTAAATTAATGATTATATTTTTGATTATAAATGTTGCATTATTTAACTTTTGATCAATCTTTTTCTATTCCAACTCAAACAAAGGCAACAATTAACCTTTAGTAAATGCTATCACAACAACTAAGGCATTATTAGATAATATATAAACATGAATAATTTTGTGCTTGATTTACCGCCTTTTTTCCTAAGTTCTAACCGACAACAACAACTTTCTACACCCTTAAAAATTGGCTCAGTTTCTCTAAAAAGTCGTGTTTTTCAGTCTCCTTTATCTGGTGTCACCGATCTGGTTTTTCGACGTTTAGTCAGGCGTTATGCCCCCAATTCTATGCTTTATACCGAAATGGTTAATGCAACGGAAATTTATCATCTTAGCAAAATACCGCAAGTAATGGAAATTGACAAAAACGAACAACCAATCAGCATTCAATTGTTCGATTGTCGCCCCGATTTTATGGCAGAAGCAGCCCAAAAAGCAGTGGGAGAAGGAGCTAAGACAATTGATATTAATATGGGTTGTCCTGTGAATAAGATTACCAAAAAAGGCGGGGGATCTTCTCTTTTGCGTCAACCTCAAGTTGCAAGGGCGATCGTGCAAGCTGTTGTGGACGCGGTAACAGTGCCAGTAACGGTCAAAACGCGTCTGGGCTGGGATGAAAACACCATTTCGATTCTTGATTTTGCTAAAGGATTGGAAGATGCGGGAGCGGCGATGTTAACACTGCACGCAAGAACTCGCGCTCAAGGTTATAACGGTTTGGCTAACTGGGATTGGATTCGGCAGGTTAAGCAAGTTCTTTCAATTCCTGTCATTGCGAATGGAGATATTTTTTCTTTGGAAGCGGCAATTCAGTGTCTCGAAATTACAGGCGCTGATGGAGTCATGTGTTCACGGGGAACTCTAGGTTACCCTTTTTTGGTGGGAGAAATCGATCATTTTTTGCAGACGGGTCATTGCTTGCCCTCCCAACCTCCTGTGCAATGTTTGGAATGTGCTAAAGAACATTTGCGTCAATTGTGGGAATACAAAGGACAACGGGGAATTTATCAATCTCGTAAACATTTAGCTTGGTATTGTAAAGGTTTTGCGGGTGCATCCTTATTGCGAGAACAGCTTTCTCAGATTGCGACAGTTACAGAAGGAGAAGATTTACTGGATCGGGCGATCGCCGACTTAATAACCAGAAGACAGCAAACTTAGGAATTTATGAGAAAAAATATGTCAGTTTGTAAATTTTTTGCTAAAAATGATTAAAGTAGATAATAACCACATTTGCTTAAATCCTTATCAAATTAGGGATTCACTCGATTGTGGTAAGTTAAGAAATGTTACAAACCTTGTCTAGCTTCTGATGGATAAGGATTTGAAATATTGTTCTCGCGTCAAGGAAACCCGTTCAGTTTAGCTGAGCCAGTTTTCAAGGGTCTCGTCTTATAAGACAATAGAACTATTAACGCAAAAAACAATAAACCCTATTAAGAAATCTTGCCCTTGATTTTTTTGTTATGCAAGAGGATTTGAACTTATGACGATTGCAGTCGGACGCGCTCCAGCAGAACAGGGTTGGTTTGATGCCCTCGATGACTGGCTTAAACGCGATCGTTTCGTTTTTATTGGTTGGTCAGGGGTACTTTTATTTCCCTGTGCTTTCATGGCTCTCGGTGGCTGGTTAACAGGAACAACTTTTGTAACCTCTTGGTACACTCACGGTTTAGCTAGTTCCTATCTCGAAGGTGCGAACTTTTTAACCGTTGCTGTTTCTTCTCCTGCTGATGCCTTTGGTCACTCCCTCTTATTTCTCTGGGGTCCTGAAGCTCAAGGAAATTTAACACGTTGGTTCCAGATTGGTGGTTTGTGGCCCTTTGTTGCTCTTCACGGTGCTTTCGGATTGATTGGCTTTATGCTACGTCAGTTTGAAATCTCTCGCTTAATTGGCATTCGTCCCTATAACGCGATCGCCTTCTCTGGCCCAATTGCAGTATTTGTCAGTGTGTTTTTGATGTATCCCTTGGGACAATCTAGTTGGTTCTTTGCCCCCAGCTTTGGTGTTGCAGGAATCTTCCGTTTCATCTTATTCTTACAAGGTTTCCATAACTGGACTCTTAATCCTTTCCACATGATGGGAGTCGCTGGTATTCTAGGTGGTGCTTTACTTTGTGCTATTCATGGTGCAACAGTAGAAAACACCTTGTTTGAAGACAGCGATCAAGCAAATACTTTCCGAGCATTTGAACCAACTCAAGCGGAAGAAACCTATTCA
>JANNLO010000020.1:0-5801 GCA_031396835.1 Snowella sp. SOY_38_metabat_116 | reverse complement strand
GCCATCATCGCTTCTTCCTTCGGAGGTCGGCCGCTAAAGGTGGTGAGATAAATGGGATCTTTGCGATGGGTAATAGCATGAAAACGCACTAAAGGAGAATCTTCTACGCCGCCGTAATAACCCATGTGATCGCCAAAGGGGCCATCGGGTAACATCTCGCCAGGGGTCATGGTTCCTTCTAATACAAATTCTGAGTCGGCGGGAACTTCTAAATCGATGGTTTTACATTTGGCTAATTTCACGCCCGATCCGCCGTATAGTCCCGCAAATAGCCATTCCGACAGATCCACAGGAATGGGAGTGGCCGCCGCCATGATAATCAACGGATCGACTCCTAATGCGATCGCGATTTCTAATTTTTTTCCTGCTTCTGCGGCTTTGCGTAAATGTCTTGCTCCTCCCCGCACCGAGAGCCAATGGACGGTCATGGTATTTTTCGATTGTAATTGCAGGCGATAAACCCCAACATTCGGCGTGCCTGTTTCACAATCTTTGGTAATGACTAATCCCAAGGTTATAATTTGACCTGCATCCCCTGAATAGGGACGAATCATGGGAATTTGGGTTAAATCTAAATCATCGCCTTCGATGACTATCTGTTGACAGGGCGGAAAGTAGTCGCGACTAGGTTTGGCTTTGAGGACATCAAAAAGTACTTTGCCAAAATCGATCGCTTGGGAGACGGTTTTGGGCGGTTTGGGTTGTTGCAACATGGACAATTTTTTGCCTAAATCCTCTAATTCCAAGGGATTTTCCATGTTCATTGCCCAACAGATGCGTTCGACGGTTCCCATTAAGTTAACAGCAATGGGAAAGGCTGAGTCTTTGACGTTTTCAAACAATAGGGCTGGGCCGCCTGCTTGCAACATTCGGTTGGCAATTTCTGCAACTTCGAGGTCGCGATCGACTAGGGCTGTGATGCGTCGTAATTGTCCCCTTTCTTCGAGCAGTTGGATGAATCCCCGTAAGTCTCTGGCCATGATGATTAATAATTGTTAAGCAGGTCTTTTTTGATCCTAGCAGGATAATCCTCTTCGTAATTGGTAAAATTTCAGATTCAACGTCTGTAGGCTAATATCAAAGTTTTGACCCTATAGCGAAGAAATTTTAATTGTCCAAATCCGCTAAAGCTATTTTTAAACAATTTCTAACTTCCTTCCAATCACGTTCCGTTAAATGACCAATTACAATGAAATTAGTAGATCTCGGTAAGGTCACTATAAAACTACGGAAAATAGATGCACTCCTTAACCCTACTAATCTCCAATCTTGAAGAGGATAATCGGTACTGCCTAATCCAGCAGATTGCGTAGTAATCAAACCAATAATGACATCGGGACGAAGAGAATGGTAAGTAACTGAGGATAAAATAACAGCAGGGCGACGCTTAATTCCCTTGACTCCAGGAAAATCTACAGTAACTATATCACCAGGATTAATACTCATTATCTACATCCTCTGTTTCATAAAGTGATGTGGCTGCATATTGTGATGAAAAATCAAGAAGATCGGATTGATCTTGCTCTGTCCAAGTGTCACTTTGATTAATTACTGATAATGGCTGTCCAACAAGATCATTGAGAATCAGTGTTGCTAGTCGTAACCGCTCATTTGGGGATAATTCATCAAGGATTTGCGTATAAATTTCTTGGGCTGTGGTTAACATAATTAATCTTCCTCTCTCTAAATCTTATCAATATTTACATAATCAGGAGGAATGAAGTAGTCTTCTACGGGAAAAAGACTTGTCTTAAGGGTTTACTATTTGATTTAGCAGATTTTTTTGATCGCATATCTATCTCTTGAAAACGCGATCGCCGATTAGTTGATAGTTTGAAACTGCGATCGATGCTGAATTCTGAATCCAAACATTACCAACTTCTCGGCTGAAAATCGTCATTATTTAAAATAGCAACGGTTTCTCCTGCTTGGGCTAACACAAACAAACCTTGACGATAGGCATACTTATCGGCTCCTTCTTCTATGTCAATGCCTGCAACGGCTCCATACAGTTGTTTGTGAGTATATTCAGGAAAAAATTGTCGAAATGTATGCAAGTCTCCCACTAATTCCTTGACATCATTGACTCCCAAACTACTTTTTACTTCTACCACCAAAACATGGTCTTCATTAGTGACAAGAACATCAATTTCAAGAGTTTTTCCACCGAATCGTTTTTTCACCCGTTGACTGACTTGATGAACAGGAATATTTCGTTTTAAAAAGATGCTTTCACAGGCAGGAGCAACCAGATTTTCTACAAAACGTCCCCATTTACCACCTAAATCACCAATTTGTTTGTTGACTTCGCGGATTTTGCGGTCAGTTTCTTGAGATTGTTCCTTGAGTTGTCGGTCGGTTTCTTTGAGTTGTCGGTCGGTTTCTTGTTGAGCGATAGTCAATTCGGCTTGTTTGGTGGTGACTTCCGCTAGGATCTGCCATACGTCTTCTGCTGTGGTTGTCATAGATGATTTTGCTCCTTGATGTGTTCTATTGTCTATTTTACTGAATTTTTCGGATAAATTGACAGTTGTTAATTATCCACTAAAAATGCGATCGCCCTTTACCGTTAAGATAAAAAGCGATCGTTCCCGTTTTGCATGGCTGTGTTAGTCAAGGAAAAACGATGAATGAAGCGATTGAAAATATTAAGGATGCTATCAAAGGTTATCTTTATGTTCAGAGTAAATATGGTCAAATTAATGATACAGAAAATCTAGAAACTTTTGTGGGTGAGATTGTGGTTTAACAGGTCGTTTAAATTGAAGTAAATAAAGATTTAAAGTTATACTTGGTAGCATTTATGCGCTGGCGAGAATTGCGAAATGTTCTGAAAAAAGATTATTAGCAAATTATAGAAATTTTAACCGCTTATGTTCTTTCAGCTATTAGGAGCTATGGTTATTTCTAGTTATGATTTTCAAGGGAAGAAACGATAAATTTCTCTTCTGTGTAAAACACGAACAAAAATAAGTTCATTATCAATTATTTCTATTCCAATGCGATAATCTCCTATTTTGATACGATAAAGTGTTTGATAACCTTTGAGCTTTTTTAGGTTACTAACGGTACTAAGTTCTGGGGCTAATTTACATTCATTGATAGCGGCTTTGATATTAGATAGTAATTTTTGGTCTTTAAGTTTTCTAAGATCTTTGGCAAATTTTGATTCAAATTTGACGTTCATTATTCTTATCTATCCAGAATTGAAAAAATTTCTTCTTCGGGAACAAATTCGTTATTTCGACCTTCTGTAATGGCATTAGCTAAACCAATTTCTTCAAGAGCTTCTAGAACAATTTCATAAAACAATTCTCGTTTTGTTTGCATCATTTCGATGAGGATTTCAGTTAGCAATTCTTTGGTTTTTTGTTCATTTATCGCTGATTTCATGTTAGTTATTCCTTTAAATAAAGTTTGATTTTAAATTGTAATAAAATTATTGTAACAAGTCGCGTCGTTTTTGTTCTTGAGTGTCGCGTTCTACTTTTTCTTTTATTTTCCAATAAAGTTGATTGGCTTCTTCTCCCTCATTAAATAATGCCTTCACAAAATCGGAATTAGAAAGACTATCTGCGACTAATTTTCGACTGGGTTTATCCAGTTCATAAAACCAATTAATTAAATCTTTAGTCATGCTGTTATCCCAATTAGAACCTGCACTTAAATAAGCTTCAAAGCAAGATGAACATACTTTCCCCATCTCTGAATAGTAATTTCCGAAAAGTTTAACGAGTCTTGAACATTCATCCGAATCAGCATCTTTACTTACCATGCAATCTAAAAAATCTTGAGGAGATAAGCTACCAGAGGCTAAACGATAAATAACTAAAGAACTAGGAAAACCTGGTCTTAAATCACCCAAGTTTTTTAACCCGTTATATTTTGACATAAACAAAGTATAGGGGTATCTTGACCCCACACATCTCTCCGTACTATTACCGTCAATCCGAAATAAAGAATTATCTTTAGGTGGGTTATCTTGGCAAGACTTTATAACAGAATTCAAAAGTTTCATATTCACTTCAGCAGAAGCTTTAGTTGAGCAAGCAAAAAACAGAAGACTAAAAACCAACGTTGATTTTGTTAGCTTAGACAATAAAACATTTTTCATGGTTGACTACTCCGAATCGTATTTTCAATTTCACTTGCAGGATTAGGAACACTTTTCTCCGCCCAAGGTTGCGGAACTGATCGCGTATCAGATGACGTATTCCGACGCGCAATAGGAGATTTGCTTCGACGTGAGATATTAGATCTGATCGTTCGTTCTAGCTCCGAAGTTGAAGCCCGCCGAGTTGAAGGACTTCTTTTAGCGGCAACTTTCGCCTTTTTAGGTTGAGATACCGTATAAGAAGGTTTTCTCTGAGCAGTATAGCGGATCTTGGGTTTAGATTTAACCGTATTTTTGCGGGAAGTTACCGAAGTTTTGGGACGAGAGGGAGAAACCTTGACCGTTTTTTTAGTCGGTGTCGTTTTCTTTGGTACAGAAACAGGCTTAACAGGATCAACCCTAACCTTCCGCTCAATAGACTTCGGCTTAACCTGGATTGGTGCTGGAGTCGTCTTAATCACTGCGGCGGGAGACGGTGTAGGAATGGGAGAAGGCAGAACAGGCAAAGGCTGAATCGGTTCAGTTGTCTTAGAAATCGGTAAAGAAGGATTTTTAGTTGGATGAGGGGAAAACATCTGCCATCCCCAGACACCACCGCCCCCAATCGCGATCGCCGCTAGACCCGCCACAAATTTAGGAACCCGCAAAGGAGCCTGCACAATCGTCGCCTTAGTCTTCGGTTTAACTACAATCGTCGGGCCAGTTGTGGGAGTATTGACCTTTTTACGATGAAAAACCTGTAAAACTTCTGAAGCCGATTGATACCTTTGTTTCACTAAAGCATGAGTCATTTTATCTAAAACTTCAATTAACTCATTACTGACAGAATTAATAATTTTATGCTTCCAAATAAACTTATTTTCAGTCGGATCATATAGATTTGAAGGATCAACTTGGGTTAATAAATAAATACAAGTTACACCCAAACTAAAAATATCACTGACAAAAATTGCCTTACCGTGAGCTTGTTCGGGCGCAGCATAACCAGGAGTACCAATACTTGTTCCCGTTCTTTGTAAAGCTGTTTGAGTAACTTCCTTTGCCGCCCCAAAATCGACTAAAACTAACTTTTGATCAGACTTGCGACGAATAATATTATCAGGTTTAATATCACGGTGAATAACTTGGCCTTGATGAATAAATTTTAAAACAGGTAATAAATCAGCCAACAAATTACGGATTTTTGTCTCTGTAAAAATCCCTTGCTCCGTAAGCTCTTTTGCTAAAGTTTCCCCTTCAATAAATTCTTGAACAATATAAAGTTGATTATTTTGTTCCAAATAAGTATAGAGTTTGGGAACTTGGGAATGTTGACCCAAACTTTCTAAACGTTTCGCTTCTTCCTGAAATAACTCAACGGCCTTTTGAGTAACTTGACGAGATTGCCCTTGCAGAAAAAATTGTTTGATGACACAAAGAGGAGGGGAAACTAACGCTTCATCAACCGCTAAAAACGTTTTCCCAAAACCGCCCTGACCAATCACCTTAAGCGCACGATAACGATCATTAAGTAAAAATTTCTCACCGCAACTTTGACAAAACCTACTACTCCCTTCCCAGTGTAGAATTATACTTAAATAGGAGACGAATTCATGAATAGAGCAGAGCAATTAAAAGCAATAAGCTTTGACGCAGAAGAATGGGAAAAATTATTTTACAAATATCAGCAGGAATATATAAGAAAACG
>JANNLO010000235.1:0-24821 GCA_031396835.1 Snowella sp. SOY_38_metabat_116 | reverse complement strand
AAGTTCTCAAGCAGTACATTCAAAACCAATTAAAGCCGTCCTAAAGGACGGGGTTTTTACCCAATTTTCCGATAAAAAGACTTTCAGATTAAAGTTATAGGTTAGCATCTTTTAGATAATACTAAATAAGCGATCGCCCTCAATTTATATTTTATAAATTAAAAATTTCTAAGGGTTCAATTTCATCTGTTAGATCAAAACCAAAAATCTGAGCATAAAAATAGAGTTCTCCTTCTAACGCTCGCTTAATATTAGCCGCAATCCGAAATCCATGTTGTTCTTCTGGAAAGAGTAAATAAGCAACGGGCAAACCTTTTTGTTTTAGTGCATTGACCATCATTTCAGTTTGATTAGCTGGCACAATTTTATCTTCTAAGCCTTGGAAAAAAATGACAGAACAGTCTAATTGATCAGTAAGATTAATCGGCGATCGTGATCGATAAAGTTCTTTTTCTTCAGGATATTTACCAATTAAACGGTCAAGATAACGAGATTCAAACTTATGAGTATCAGCCGCTAAAGCCTCCAAATCACTCACACCATAATGACTTGCTCCTGCTTGAAAAACATTACGAAAAGTTAAAGCTGCTAAAGTCGTATATCCCCCCGCACTGCCACCTGAAATCGCTAATTTGTTGGAGTCAACTTTGCCTTTTTGTACTAAAAATTTGGCTCCATTAACGCAATCATCCACATCCACAATGCCCCATTGCCGATCTAATCTTTGACGATAGGCACGACCAAAACCTGTACTACCGCCATAATTGACATCTAAATATGCAAAACCCCGACTCGTCCAATATTGAATTTTTAAACTCAAAGAATTAGAAGCTGCTGCCGTTGGGCCACCATGACTTTTGACTAATAAGGGCGGTAACTCTCCTTCAGGTGCTTGATAATCAGGATTTTTCGGCGGATAGTACCAGGCATGGGCAGTTAATCCATTTTCAGTTGGAAAATTAATGGCTTCAGGAACAGAAAGATAGGAAGAATCCAGTATTAATTCACTAGAATTCTTTAGAATAATCGCTTCTTTTGTTGTTAAATTTAGAGAAATAATAGCGGAAGATTCAGTGGGAGAACTACCTACAAATAAGGCAATTTCAGAATTACTAATCAGAGAAGCAATGTTTGTATAAGGAGTATTAATGAGAGTTAATTGTTGACTTTTTAAATCAATTTCTGCTAAATACCAACGACCATTTTGGGTATAAGTACAAATGATTTTTTCAGCATTTACAAAAGTATAAGTTGATAATCCAAATACCCAATGGGGATAGGAAAATTCAGCTGCCATTGGATAAATCGGTTCAATTTTTTCATCAACATAACGATATAAATTCCACCAATTACTGCCATCATTAAGTGACGTTGCGCGATCGCTAGAAAAGTAAAGAATACCATCAGGAGACCATTTAGGTTCAGAAATAGATTCAATTTGAGACTGTCCTGTGAGACAACGAATATTTTCTAAATTTCCTGCGTCGTTAACATCTGCTAACCATAATTGAGTACTATCCCAAGGTAAATTTGGATGTTCCCAAGTGAGCCAAGCAAGTTGAGATTGATCAAGACTGAGACGGGGCGAAGAATAAAAATCACTACCTGAAATAAGCGTTTTTACTTCACCTGTTTCTAGGTCAATAGTTGCCAAAAAATTATCAGGTTCCTGGGCATTAGATGAATGATCTTCACAGACTGTAATTAAGCGATTTCTAGCGGAATCCAAGATAAAATCTGCATATCTTTTTTGATTGTCCGAAGTTAAAAGTTTTGGCTCTGTATTCGGTAATTGTTGATAAATTTGTTGATCTATAAAATTGGAAAAATAAATCGTTTTATTCTCAATCAAAAAAGAGCCACCACCATATTCATGAACGCGAGTTCTAACATTAAAAGGAGCAGGTGTAACATCTGAAGTTATTCCCTTTTTATCCCGTTTAACTAAAACATTACGGCCTTTTTCAGCAGGTCTGCCCTCTAACCAATAAAGATTATTACCATCAATCGCAACTCCTCCTAAACCAATACTTCCAATCAGAATAGCATCGGCAGTAATAGAAGATTTCCAAGAGCCAAAAGAAGCAATTTTACGATCAGTCATTATAGGAATTCCTTTAAGCTTTTAAGGATTTTAGATTGAGTTTGAAACTAATAAATTAATCTTATCCTATGGAAGTAATAAAAAATAACAAAAAGATGCCACCGACTCAATCTAGCCTGCAACATCTTTTGAGCAAACACTCTTATTTTTTCAAGTTAAGAAACCAGAAAAACCTTATATTCATCCTCACTCACAACTTCTGTACTAACAACCTTCGCACTAACATAATTATCCTGACCAGGCAGAAATAAAGTTAATTCGTCAGCAATACCAATATTAAACCGATCTCGTTGAACCACTTCTTCCCACTTGATGAAATGTCCATTCAAAAAATAGCTGACGATATAAAAATATTGATTTTCTGTTTCCGTAATCATACTTTTAGCCTCTAATTGATTAATTTAATAAATAGATAAGTAATTAGTTGGTTTTATTTTTGAATCTATTAAAAAAGAGATGTCCTCTTCATAAGATGATCCTTCACTCTTGCAGCAAGAAAAAACTAAAGATTAAAGAAAAATAAAAAATTAGCTTAATCTTCTAGCCATTCTTCAGCATCTATTAAATCGATCAGATGATCTCGCAATAAAAAACCATTTTCTTCTAGCTCCGCTTCCACACATTTCCATTCATCACACGGCAAGAATTGGCAGAGATTGTAAAGACATTGTTGCCGACTCAAACGACCTTTATGAACAAGTTGTCCAGCTTTTTCTTTAATATCATCTATCGAATATCGTGAAACTGTCAGCATACTGATCACCGCTAATTGTTTTCTCTTAATTACCGTAATAATACTTACTTTTGCTCTTTATTTTAGTACTTATCTATTAATTGCCCCCGATATTTTTCAAAAATCTTCTTATTTATTGCGTAATTTTACTTAGTCTTATTTTCTTCTATTTTATTAAAGTACGCCACCTCTTTAGACTTTTTCCACTATAAAGTAATATTTCTACATAATTTAAAATCACTCAACCAATTATTTCCAACTGCATAAAATTTTGACCAATCTCAAAACAGCTACAGCAACTAATTCGCTTAGCTAAAATAGGTGTTATTTCGACCTTAAAATAGGTGTTAAAAATGATGAGAATTAGCTTTTTTTGAGATCAAATTCCCTTAAATTTATCTAAGGCTGCGCGCGGATTAACACTACGATTTGCTTGAATTTTTTGGTAACATTCTCGCTCAATCTCATTCAATGTTTTGGGTGTATCAATGATTAGTTTAACCAATTCATCGCCTCGTCCTGTTTTAGTTGAAATCCAGCCCTTACCTCGCAATCGTAAAGATTGACCAGAACGCGTTCCTGCTGGCACTTTCATAGTAACAAGACCATCGGGAGTCGGAACTTCAATCGCTGCACCTAACACGGCTTCATCTGGAGAAATGAGAACTTCACAAACAAGATTATCTCCTTCAAAATGAAAAAAATCATGGTCTTCGAGTTCAATGTTGAGATAAATATCGCCCCGTTGTTGATTGCTTGGATTGATTATTCCTTTGCCCCGCAGACGCACTCGACTTCCTTTTTTTGCTCCTGGGGGAATGCGCACATCCAGCACTTCTTGTCCTAAGCTGATTTTTTTTTGTACTCCATGAAAAGCTTCAGAAAAAGTTAAGCGTAAAGTCGCTTCTCGATCGCCACTGGAATTTTGAGTTGTTGTTTTGCTACTTCCATCTCTAAATCCAAAATCACCGTAACCAGGAGGAGTTCCCTGATTTGGGCGAGCAGAATATGAGCGATCGCCAGTTGCACCAGAAGTAGAAAATTTTCCTAATAACTCATTAATAAATTCATCAAAATTCCCGTACTGGCTAAAATCAAAACCAAAATCTGTATTGGCATTTCCACCTGACCAGCCTGTTTGGTCTGCTTGTTGCCAATATTGACCGTATTGATCATATTTTTTGCGTTTTTCAGGGTCAGACAAGACTTCATAAGCCTCACTGATTGCTTTGAAGCGTTCTTCTGCGGCCTTATCTCCTGGATTGCGATCGGGGTGATATTTCAGGGCAAGCTTGCGGAAAGTTTTTTTGATCTCATCATCCGTTGCAGTCTTGTTTACACCTAAAATGCCGTAATAGTCTTTAAAATCAGTGGAAGCCATTCGGATAGAGATCTCCTTGAGTGCTGCTTGGAATAATAAACGGGCAGATTATCCTACCATTTTTAGTTTACGCTGAATTTTTGTCGAACTCACCGACAACTTAGGTAGAAAATACCGTCAATGCCTTAAACATTGATTCGCATGAAAATGACTGAACCTAATATTGTTGATGGTGTTGCTAATTCATCTTTAAAATAATTGTGATCGCTTATTTAATTATTATAAAAAGTTAAATTCTCCCGACAAAAATACCAGGATTAAAAATATTATCAGGATCAAATTTGTTTTTTAAACTTCGCATTAAGTCTAAACTATTGCCTTGATAGCCCCAAGGTTCATATTTTTCTTTAATAGAAATAGAAGCTTCTAATAAAGTCAAAAATCCTTGATAACTCTCACACTGTGATCGCATTTGAGTTAATTGAGACATATCTAAATCAGTTTCTAAGACTAATCTGCCTAAACCACTACCAAGATGAATTTGCGCTAAAGCAGGAAATTGTTCCAGAAAATCAACTACTTGACTCGGCATAATCCCTATTTTACAGCTAACAATAGAGGGCTTGAAATTAGGCATCATCAAAGTTTTTAATTGTTGCCATAAATTTATTTCTAACTCTTCTGTAAATTCTGTTATTAATAATCCTAAATTTTTACTTAAACTATGTAATTGATCGGCTTGTTCCGTCACACTTTCTGTAATATTTTGAAATCGTATTAATAAACCTAAATTATTTCCCAGATTCAGCGATCGCATCAAATTAATCGATAAAACATCGGCAGCAGTGGGAGCCAAACCCGATTTAAGTAAACTTTGACACGCCTGGGATAAAGCAGGAGTTTCTCCCGTTAACAATAAAGTTTTTGAAGCTTCGGGCAACGGATAAAGCCGAAAAGTTACTTGGGAAATAACGCCTAATGTTCCGTAAGAACCCGTAAATAGTTTCATCAAGTCATAACCCGCCACGTTTTTTACAACTTTTCCACCTGCTTTAGCGACTTTGCCATCCCAGCGTACGAAGGAAAAACCCAACACTAAATCCCGAACGCCGCCGTATCTTTGCCGCCAACTGCCACTATCTGCGGTGGCCACAATTCCTCCGATGGTTGCCTGTTGGGGATAACTGGGATCAATGGGTAAAAATTGACGATGAGGTCGCAAAAAAGCTTGTAAATCGGTGAGTTTAACGCCTGCTTCTACGGTGACAGTTAAATCGGCGATCGCGTGGTCGATAATGCGATTCATTTTTTGGGTGCTTAAAATCAGGTCAGCTTGATTAACGAATCCTCCCCAACCGAGTTTGCTAGCGTTACCACAAATAATTATGGGCGATCGCAATTGAGCCGCCTGACCCACAATTTCCCCTAAGTCTTCAACCGTTGACGGCGCGAACCAATGACTCGGTTTTTTATGGGCGATCGCGCTTGCAATTTTAGATTGTAAGAGAGGATTGAGTTGATCCCAAGTTAGAATTTCCGTTCGGTTATCAAGCAAAGATTCGAGTTTAGCCGCGATCGCAAAAGCCATAAAATTCATCCACAAATTCCAATTAACAGCCTATCCTATAACAACCGCTCCCATTGCCGATAAAGTGTAAATAAGTTGTCTAAAATCAAAAGTTTAAAACTTAGAAATGATCTTAGAAATATCGCCTTCACTTTTACCATCGGTTGGAATAATTGCACTTTATTTAGGATTTATTGTGCTTTTAGCGGAAGTGATCAATCGCGTCACCGAGACGAGTGGAGAAATTACTCGAAAAATCGTCCACATTGGCAGTGGTCAAGTCTTGTTATTGGCTTGGTGGTTAGAAATTCCAACTTGGATAGGCATTGTCGCTGCTTTCTTAGCCAGTATTATTGCCTTAACTTCCTATTTTTTGCCAATTTTGCCTAGTATTAACAGCGTGGGAAGACAGAGTTTAGGCACTTTTTTTTATGCCCTCAGCATTGGTATTCTCATCGCTATTTTTTGGCCGATGCAACATCCTGAATATGCGGTAATTGGAGTTTTAATCATGGCTTGGGGAGACGGTTTAGCAGCTTTGGTTGGACAAAATTTTGGGAAACACCCTTATAAAATTGCAGGAATCCAGAAAAGTTGGGAAGGTTCTTTCACCATGACTATTGTCAGTTTTCTAGTCATTATCGCCGTTCTTTGGTCAATAAAGGGTTTAAATTGGCAAATTACACTGATAGCCTTATTCGTTGCCCTGATTACAACCGCCTTAGAATCCTTTTCAAAGTTTGGCATTGATAATCTAACGGTTCCCCTGGGAAGTGCTATGCTGATTTTTATCTTAAATCAACTATTAATTTAATATTTGGGAGACTGATGATGTACGCGATCGCCTCTAAAAAAGAACAGTATCTGACCTATTTTCTTTCAGACAAAAACAGTCAAGCGTGTGTAGAAATCGTGCCAGAACGGGGTGGAATTGTGACTCGCTGGACAATTCAGGATCAAGAACTTTTTTATCTAGATCATGAGCGTTTTCAAGATCCAAATTTAAGCGTGCGCGGCGGAATCCCCATTTTGTTCCCCATTTGCGGAAATTTACCTGATAATTCTTATATCCATAATCAAACTACCTACGAACTCCAGCAACATGGATTTGCGCGGGCCATGCCTTGGCAAGTTGTTGACCAAAACACCGACGAGGGCGCGAGTTTAACCTTAAGACTCAGTAGCACAGAAGCGACTAAAGCAGTTTATCCTTTTGATTTTCAGGTGGATTTTACCTATCAACTCCAGGGTAATAGCTTAATTATTTTACAGCGTTATACTAATTTGTCCAACGAAAAAATGCCCTTTTCCACAGGTTTACATCCCTATTTTGGAATAGAAGACAAATCCCAACTTAGTATCAATATTCCTGCCAGCTTTTATCAAGATAAAACAGGTTCGTCTTTGCTACCTTTCAAGGGGAAATTTGATCTAACTCAACCCGAAATTGATGTCGCGTTTAAATCCATTGAAGGAAATACGGCTAGCTTTACAGACGCTCAAAGAAATCTCACCCTAAATCTAGAATATTCTGATCACTATTCCACGCTGATTTTCTGGACGCTCAACGACAAAGATTTTATTTGTCTAGAACCCTGGACGGCTCCCCGCAACGCTTTAAACACTGGCGAAAAACTGATCTATCTTGATCCCCAAGAGACCATAGAAACCGTTGTTACTATGCGAGTTGATTTTTCATAAAACTTGAGCGCGCTTTAAAAATAGATAAAAATTGCACAAAAAAACCCCAAAAAGGGGAGTCTAAAAAGCTGTAAAATTTGTCTAAGTAAATTAAACGGCGACTGATTTAGCAATTGATTTATTGGCTATGAATTGGGGTGAAATTTTTGGATTCCAATGATGTTCGTGCATAATTGAACGGGCTAAGGTATAACGATAAAGATTCCCCAGTTCAAGGGTAACTCCTTGCCAAGTAAAATTCTGATTCACATGATTGATCGCCTGTTTTTTAAGTTTTCTGGCCCAAATTTTATCTATGAAAAAACGATCAATTGCTTCAGCAAAAGCCGCAACATTTTTAACAGGAACTAATAATCCCGTTTCATTGGGAATTACGGTAAATTTTAAACCGCCGACATCAGAAGCAACGACAGGAGTGCCGCAAGCCATGGATTCGATCGCCACTAAGCCAAAAGGTTCATAATGACTGGGAACTACGCAAACATCAGCAGCACAATAATATAAAGGTAATTGAGCGTGATCAACTCGCCCTGCAAAATGTGTTTCTGATGTTAAATCTAAGGCTTCAACTAAATGTTCAATACGCTGTTTTTCCTGTTCATCTGAGCGTCCTTTGGTACTGCCGCCAACTAATACTAATTTAAGATTTTCTCGGCCTTGCTCTTTCAATTTTGCACAAGCTCTGACGATTGTTTCAATGCCTTTTCTGGGATCAAAACGACCGACATACAAAACTATATTATCTTGGGATTGGAAACCTAGTTTTTCTCGTGCCGTTAACTTAGTCATCGCTGAAAAATTGCTGGTATCGGTTCCACAAGGAATAACTTCAATATGTCCTTTTTTAGAAACCCGTTTTCTGAGAATTTCTTTTTCTTGGGGACTGGTTGCCACCACACAATTAGCTTGTTCAAGAATTTTTTTTTCAACTGCAAGTCGAGTTTGCGCAATCATGGGAATATCTTTCACTGCTTCATATTTCACTGCTCCTAGAGAATGGTAAGTATGAATAAGTTGAATGCCCGTTTTTTGTTGACATTGTAACCCGACCCAAGCGGATAACCAATAATTGGTATGAATAAGAGGATAATAAAAACTTTGTTTAGCCTGAAATTCTTCAAAGGATTTTAAAAATTCGGGCATATATTCAAAGAGGCGATCGCGAGGAATAAACTTTTCTGGCCCTGCTTTTAGACGAATGGTGCGACAGTGAGGAGAGTGTTCAACAATGCTGGGATCATCGGGATTAATTTTACGAGTGAACATATCAACTTGCCAGCCGAGGGCCGCTAATTGTTCCCCAATTTGACGCACATAGACATTTTGACCACCAGCTTCTTCTGTGCCAATAACGGCCGTAGGATCAGCGTGATCAGAAATTAATGCGATCGCCTGCCGACTAAGATTTATCATAAATTACCTTCCCTTTAACTAAAAAGCACACGATTAAATCCGACTTACACCACTCCACACACCTAAAATTAATTTAATTAACGCATCACGACCTGATGAGCATGGCCGTTAAGAGCATATTTTTCTTCCATGACTTGTTTGTAAACCGCTTCATAACCATTGGTCATAGAAGTGGAACTAAACTTATCGACAACATACTGATGACAATAGTAGCGACTCAAATCAGAAATCTTATCTAAAGCCGCAACGCACTCCTCGACAGTATTGCAGATATAACCCGTTTTACCATCCGCGATTACTTCAGGAACCGATCCCAAATTCATCGCAATCACGGGAGTTCCCACCACCATCGATTCAACCATCACCAAACCAAAAGGTTCGCGCCAAGTGATAGGAAACAGTGTTGCAACCGCTCCGCCTAAAAGCACACTTTTATCTTCATGTTTAGCTTCCCCTAAATATTCAATTTGTTGACCATCACAGTGGGGTTTAACCTGGGTTTCAAAGAATTCCTGATCAACGGGATCGACTTTTCCTGCCATTTTTAGTTTCCAACCCGTGCGCTGAGCAATTTCAATGGCTAAATGAGGCCCTTTTTCGGGAGACATTCTGCCTAAAAAAGCTAAATAAGGTGGATTATCGGGTTCAGGATGAAAAGTATAACGATTCGGATCAATGCCATTATGAACCGTTGCAACACAGTTGAGATCTAAGCGAGGCTCTTGTTGGGCATGGGAAATACTCACAAAAGGTTGTTTGCAACTATGTTTAAATAACTTTTCATTATCAGGCGTGAAAATACCATGAAGAGTGTGAATTGTCGGCGTTTTTACTAATTGAGCATAGAGTAAAGCGGCACAACCCACATGAGAATGAATAATATCAAATTCACTGGCTTTTTCATAAACCGCAGCCAGATTAAGCATTTCATAAACACTACAATCTTTAACCTCAGAATCCAGACGTAATGCTTGCGGATGCACAGAAACAAGTTTAGCAAGGGTGGTTGAATCTCCAGAAGCAAAAAGCGTCACATCATGACCTCTTCTCACTAATTCATCAGTTAATAAACCAACAACTAACTCTATTCCACCATAGGCGGGCGGGGGAACACTTTCCCAGAGAGGAGCAATTTGAGCAATTTTCATCTGGTAAATACCTCTTTTTTTAAATTATTATTAAATTACTTAAATTTTGAATCTGGCTTGAGTAATACTAATATTTCTTAATCATCTATATATTTTGATAGAGTAAGAATTTAGTAGGTATCTATTTGACTTATTGATTTATTATTCTTTGATAATATCTTTACATGATGATGTTTGAGATCAAGATTAAGTAAATGTTGAAGATGATTGATTTGTATGATTTATTTTAAAAGTTATTAAATTGTTACCTAGCGTAAGTTTAGTTGAAATCTCTAAATTCCTCATTAAATCGACTATTTACAAGGATCAATCTTGGCGCGATCGCTAAAGAAATATTAACTTTAGTAAATGATGAATAGAAACCCAAAAAGTATTATTTGTTGCCATATAAGCCCCATTTTAATTGGATCTGGATTTTCTTTTATAACTCTGTGATACAACGGTTTTTTAATAGGAAACAAGTAGAGATACCCGAACCTTAGCACAGTTTTGTGAATTTTTTATGAAAACAAAATGTTTACTATGAGCATTGTTTAAATTAGAAATCAATTTTTCAAGCTTATTATTTTCTAAATTAAAGATATTTTCACAAAAAATAATGATTTAAAGTTTTGTTATAATTATTTTTCAAAAAATTCAATAAAATTTATCTAGTTTAATTCAAAGAATTAGAGATTTCATGATTAAGAAATACTTTAAATTTAATAAAATAAGTCAAAAAATTGTATATCTTGATTTTCTTTTTTATTTAATATTTGCTTTTTTAGGAAAAATTCCCTCAATATACTAGATTAATTAAAATATTAATAATCTTTAGACGCAATAAAAACAGCCATTTAAAATAAAATAATGGACATGATTAATAGTGATTAACTGACTTAAACTAATTAAAAGATGATTAATTTTTACAGCAAAATTTTAACCTAAAAAAATTTATATTGGATTTTAAATCACAAATTCTAAAAAATATCAAAAAGGCAGTCCCGATCCTTTCAGCAAAAATTGCAAAGCCAAAGAAGCAACGCCTCGAATTACCCCATCTAGCTGGGGATCAGAACCGCCATTTTCCTTACGAGCAGTTTGAACGGCTTCTAGTTTTGTGAGAAAATTTTGTGCAGCAGCAGTTCCTTCAATATTTTTCTCTTCTTCAAAAAGCTTGGCTGCATATTCAACGCTTTCTTTGGCCGCACTTTCATTCCCCAATCGTAAAAATGCGAGTCCGCGGCCCAGATAACCTGATGCAAAATTCGGATCAATTGCCAAGGCTTTATCATAATTCGTCAAAGCGGCTTTGTAGTTTCCTTTTTGGGCTTCGAGCAGTCCCCAACCGTAAAACATTTCAGGACTTCCTGCATTTTGGGGCATTCCGATCGCGCCTTGAACGTAGGCCAAATCCATGCTAGTTCCAATCAAGCTGACATTTGTTAAATAAGCTCCCCGAAAATCGGTTCCATTCGCAATCGCGCCGTTGAGATTAGCACCCGTTAAATCTGCACCATTAAAGGAAGTTCCGCTCAAGTTGGCTCCACTAAAATTAGCTCCTGCAAGTTTAGCCTGACTGAGATTTGCGCCTGACAAGTTTGCTCCTGCGAGATTAGCTCCTTCTAAATTAGCAAAGACCAATCCTGCACGACTGAGATCACAAAACTGACATTTTTTAGTGGCTAATAGTTGACTCAATTGTTCGATATTTTCAGCTTTTACAGGAAGAATAATGGTAAAAGTCAAAAGGGAAAACGCGATCGCGCGAGTAGTAGCTAACATAGGGATTCACGGGAATTATAGCTAATCTGCTAATTAGGGTTGAGCTTGAACTGGAAAACCTTGTTGTCTCAAAAAGTCTGCTGATGCTTTGCTTGGTGTGTAATTGAAACCAAACTGAGCTTCTGCATTATCATTCAAAATTTGCGGTGTGACCATAATTACCACTTCAGTTCGCTGAGTTGTATCAGATTGACTTCTGAATAATGCCCCTAAAATGGGAATATCTCCTAAAATTGGCACTTTGCTAGTAGTAGTTTGATCTGTTTCTTGAATAACGCCCGTCAGAATTAAGGTTTGACCATCTCGTAAACGAATTTTTCCTGACTTAACTTCCCGTTTGTTAATTAAGGTGAGAGTATTGCTTGAGCCAGGACCACTTTCAAACTGTTGTGTTGCTCCAGGAGCCGCGATCACTGGATTAACAGATAAAGTAATAAATCCATTATCATCAACTCTATCAAGATTAACATTTAAGGTTAAGCCCACATCCGAAAGCACAGGAGTTGTTGTCCTCACGCCACTAAGCGGATCAACCTCACTATTAACACTGGTCACTACTGATTGCGTTAACTTCACATCTGCAATTTCTCCCTCCTGAACTACTAAAGTTGGATCAGTCAGAATTTTGGCATTGCCACTCCGAATTTGAGCCTCAACTTGTGCTTGAAACTTTTTGGGATATTGGAAATAAGAAGGAAGTGAACTAACCGCAGTTGGCAATGTGCCTCTGGCAAAGGTTGTCGTGATTAAACCTGTCGCTGGATCAAGTGTACGAGTAATAAAGTTATCCGTTCCTTGAGTGAGTTCTGTAATTCCTGCTGTAAAAGGATTTGCGGATACCCCAGCCGTCCGATTAAAGAATTGTACATCTCCTCCAGGAACAAACGTTGCATTACCATTAGGATCGACCGTAAAAGTTCCAGACCCGTAGCCAGGAATTGTTGTACTATTATTCAAATCAATAAATGTGTTACTGCCAGAAAATGGATTAGTGATTGTGGGAGGATTACTAACTCGCCCAGTCGCACTATTAATATCACTACTCGAAACAGGTGAAGTATTGCCAAATCGCATCACTGCGGCTCCATTATCTTGCACAAAATAGCCATCACCAACACCAAAGGAAAAACTACTGTTGTAGTCCTGAATATTGTTTAAATTAATATCAACAATCTTAACGTTAACAGCAATTTGACGACGACGAGCATCCAATTGGGTTAACAAAGTGGTTGCTAATTCAACTAAACGAGCTTCGCCAATTAAAGTTACGGCATTAAGACGTTTATCTGACGCAACGAGTAAACCAACTAGGGGAGAAACTGGATCTATAACTGTTTTTTTGTCTACCTGAACAGCAAAGACTTTTGGCCCTTCACCAGGTTTTGAAGGGGGAATAATAACGTTAAAGGAAGCACCCTGTAAAGCAAGATAAGAAGAACTCTCTTCCGCACTTGCTTGATTGAGACGAATCGTTCGAGTAACAGTATTACGCGCCGCATCAGGTAGTTTTTTTCCAACAAAAATTGTACCGCCACTGCGAGAAGCTTTTAAGCCAGAAGCAATTAAAACTGAGTTAAAAACGTTTTGAACAGGTTCATTTTGTATGTCTAAAGAAATAAGCTGAGTACTTGCAGAACCTGATGCAGAAGGAGAAGCATCTGGAGTCGTAGTATCGGATGTTCCTTCTTTATCTATAACAACAACATTAATTCCAGCATAACGAGCCAAAACCTTAAGAACTTCATCGGCAGGAGCTTTCCGCAAAACAAGTCTAGGAATAATAGTTTTTCCAGAAGGCCCCAAATCAATCGGATCATAACGACCATTGACATTAGAAATTGACATATCTCCAACAGGAGGAGCAACAGCGCGGGGTAAAGTGGGAGCCATCGGCATTGTTGGCTGAAGAATATCAGGGTTTGGTGTCCCGTTCGATTTAATAATAATTTCGGGATTCGGAACCATTACCCCATTTGGTGAAGAAGGAACTCCAACAGGTGGATTCAATGGAGGTATTCCAATAGAAGGATTATAAACCTGAGCTATTTTCGGCGCGACATTCAAAGAAGACTGATTTTTTTCTAGCGGAGATAAAGTAGAATTTTTAATTTCTAAATCAAGTTCTAAATTTTCACTAACCTTATCAATTGTTTTATTGTCTAAATTTTGTTCCGCATTTGCTAAAGATGAATCAATAGATAAATCTGTTTCTGTGGGATTAACTGCCCCAGATGGCTGAGCAATCAACAAAAAACAAACCGCAACTTTTGCCAACAACAGAGAATGATAATTTTTCATAGTAACGCACTCCTCTTCACTCTTTAAATAAGTCCAATAACAAAACAGATAAATTAAGAAAATAAACAACAAACTTTATTTAGGTGATGGAGCAGGAGCAGCTTTTCCATCGGGCGTTGTGCCAGGAGGAGGAGGTGGTGGAGTCAAGGCGGCTATTTCTTCAGGAGTAAGAGGAATAAGAACTTCTAAGGTCATAGATGTTTTTAAGCCATCATTTTTTTCAGAAATCACCTTTGTCTGATTTTTCTCCTTAACCACCGTAACCTCAAAATTGGGTTTAGTCAGATCCGTTTTCAAATTTTTAATCATAATCAACGGCTGCAATCGCTCTAAATCTCGAATCAGATTGTGAGTATCCCCAAATTTTCCCTCAAATGCTACCTGGAAACTCTGACGCTTGAGTTTATTTTTGACTGTGGGGCCTAAAGAATCATCAATCACAGCAACAGGATCACCTTGAGGTAAAAAACTTTCCAATGTCACATTACGAGCCTTAAAAAGTTTATTCAGATCAAATAAAAGTGTTTTTAAATCATTGGGATTCGCATATAAAGCCAAAACTTGAGCTTTGCGACTTTCCGTTTGCTTTAATCTAAACTCAGCATCAATTAATTTTCGGTCTAATTGACCTGATTTTTGCTGATCAACTTGTTGTTGTTTAGTGGTTTCATCCGCCTTTAACTTTTGATATTCATCCCAAGCAGGTAGAAAAAATGAAAAAAGAACATAGCCCGCACCAACAAGACCAACAACTCCTAAAGCAATGCCAGTAATCTTGGGCGTGAAGGTAATACCAAAAGCTGTGGGATAACCCGCGCCACTCTCAAACTCTTCTCCCTGGGTGTTAAATTCTTCAACAAAGGTCATGGTGTTTTAGCTCCTGGTGTGGGTGCGGGGGATACTTGAGGATTATTGGGTGTGCCAGGTTGCAAAATTGGTGAAGTTGCAGGAGGCAGAGACGGCGGTGGTTGTATGCCTTTTTGTTTGAGTATATTAAAACGAGTTACCAAACCGATCGCACCTTTACGGGTCAGTTCATTCACCAATTCATTATCGGGTGTCTCACTCAATTCAGTGGCGATCGTATATTTGACTCCCATTGGCATTGTCACTATTGGGCCTGCTGGTCTATCTCCTAATTTTCCCGTTGGCATTGAGGAAGTGGCAATCTTAGAGCCTTCTGTTTCCGCTTCTGTAATCGGTAAAGCACTGGCAGTAGCATTAACAAGTTTTGTATTATCAGCCTTTAAAAATCGAGAATTTTGCAAAGTTAACAGAAAATCATTCAAATCTCCATAATTTCTGGCAAATCCCGTCAGTGTCAATATCTGCTTCTTTTGTTCAACGCCACTCGTATTATCCTTATCCACTAATTCACTCTGCACAATACCACTAATTTGGACATTAGAAGGAGTTTGATCAGTTAGATCCTGCAAAATAGCAGACCAAGGTTTAATTTGATAAAAAACACCGACTAAACCTGCGACTTCCTCATCAATAACTTTAATTTTGCCTTCTATTGATTGAATTTTTTGATTTTGAGCATTGAGTTTAGCTAATTCTCCTTCCAGCACTTGAATATTTTGCTGTGTTTGCTCCTTTTGCCAACCCACAAATAACAAAGATAAACCCGCCAATAAAGGCAAAGCTAAAGCAACTCCTGCCCCAATATAAATTGGCAACTGTTCTTTAAGAGGAGGCCCTTCAGCCGTTGAGCCAGCAGCAGGCTTGTGTTCTAAGTGTCGGTCTTTGAGAAAATTAACGTCTAAACTATACATGGGAAATCACAAAATCAAATGATTATTAGCTCTGAAAAATTTTTATTAAATTTCTCGTAATCCTAGACCCAGCACAGTTCCCAGACTTGATCGCTCTACGGCAGCAAAATTTTGTTCCGTTTCAATCGCCAGAGAACTAATCGGGTCAATTTGGATAGTGGGAATACTCAATCGCTGAGTCAGATATTCATCTAATTGGGCTAAGCCGCCACCTGGCCCCGCTAAAAGCAACTGAACGACTTCCAAATCCTCACTTTGATTTAAATAAAAATTAATAGAGCGTCGCAACTCATCGGTCAATTCCCCCAAAACTCGCATTAAAGCACTCATACCAGGATTAACGGCTGTCCCTTGAGTACTCAGAGTATCAAATTGTGTAACAGGAATTGTCATGCCCTGTAAAATTTCTGGACTGCGAGACGGCGGTAAATTCATGGCTCTAGATAGCGCGTTTTGCATCTGAAATGTACCAATAGGAACCGTCCGAGAAAATTGGGGAACACCATCAACAACGATCGCAATTTCTGTATTATCACATTCAATATCAATCAGAACAACCGCTTCCTTTGAACCAAACTGCCGCAATTGTTCTCTAATCGTACGAATCAGCGCGAAACTATTAATTTCTAAAACATCGACTTCTAAACCCGCTTGTTGGAAAGTATCTAAATAGGAATCTGTCACTTCTCGGCGGGTCGCAACCAATAAAACCTGAACTTTTTCAATCCCATCATCATCTTCAAAGAAGCCTAATTTCTGATAATCTAGATCAACTTCTTCCCTGGGATAGGGTAAATAAAGAGCCGCTTCATGATTCAATACCATATCCCGTAATTCTTGCTCATTTAACTCGGCTGGCACAGGAATAATACGAATTATTGCCTCGCGCATGGGAACTGCTGTAGCCACGCGTTTAGCGGTAATTTTATGTTCTTTGAATAAATTCTGAATTAAGTCAGCTAAAGTGGGAGAATCGATAATTTTTCCCTCCTCAAAAATGCCTTCTGGAACATCCGCCGTACAATATTTACTCAACTTATAACTTTGACCATGTTTAGACAATTGAACTAAATTAAGTCGTTCTGGCGTGATTTCTAATCCTACCCCTTGAGACTTTTTGCCTAGTAGATTTAATAAATTTAGATTTTTAAAACGATTTAACATATTTTTAGACAATCTTTTTTATACAATTAATAGCTATTTATCTAGAACTAATAAGTAAAAAGTAGGATATTAGAGAACCTTAAACCATCGTATCCAATTCAGGAGTTCTGTCAAGTAAAATTACAGCTTTGTATTATTAATACTATTTTTGATAATTTTTTTTCCATTTCTTTAAAACAGTTCTATCCTAAAAAATATTTGGCAAATAATTAAACCGTAATTGTACGGTACTTTCAATATTTTGATTAAATCAACGGTCAATGGCGATCGCCAACAAAATGTGATCAAACAGGGCAAACTGAATGAACAACTTCGTGCAGTATTATCAAATTCTTGGATTAGAACCAGGAGCATCCTTAGAAGAGATTAATCAAGCCTATCGGGATTTGGCCTTTATTTGGCATCCTGATCGCATTCCGTCTGATAATCCACGACTTATGGAAAAAGCGATCGCGCGACTAAAAGAGATTAACCATGCCCGCGACCAATTGCGTCATCTTGAAAGTCACCCAGTTTCACCCACAGCCCAAAACGAAGCAAAATCGACCTATTCCCCCAAAGTTCATAACTCCACGGCCCAAACTTCCAAACCCAAAACTCCAACCGAACCGTCAGTCCAGCGACCTTACCATCGAGATTTGAGTGGCGCAGATTTTCGGGGAGCTAATCTGAGAGAAAAAGATTTTTCAGGACGAAAACTGATCCAAGCCGACTTAAGCTACGCCGATTTAAGCGATAGTTTTTTACACAAAGTTAACCTCGAAGCTGCTAATTTATTTGGCGCAAATTTGTTTCGGGCTAATCTTTTAGGAGCAAATTTGAGAAAGGCCGATCTAAGAGAAGTTAATCTCATTGGTGCAGATTTAAGCGGAGCCGATCTCAGTCAAGCAGATTTACGAGGTGCAAAAATGATGGCGGGCGATCGCCTAATGGTCAAACTAACCGCAACAATTTTAACAGGAACAATTTTACCTAATGGAACAATTCATCACTAAATTTGCACCCAGCCATTTTAATCAACACTCTCAAAACTTATAACTAGACAAAAATTAATCTTTAAGCACCAACACAAACTCAACATTTGAAAACTTGCTTTTTCTTCCCGTCACCTCGGCCCGAATGCTAATTTATCGGTTAAATTTTTCCTTCAAAATTTCAAGTCAACAACAAATTTACCATAAAAAAAGGGTCAACCACAAAGGTCAACCCGTAAGCTTGGGAACGCACTTGAAATACTAGCTCTGAACAACTAACTTAACATTGGCGTTTTGAAGACCACGTTGTTTCACATCAGTCAGAGTTTTGTTGACGGCGTACTTTTGATTGATAGAATTAATCAATTCAGTTTGATTGTGCTTTTTAGCAACGCCCCAGAGATCAGCAATCAAGTCAAAAGACCCATCGCTATTGCGAGACCAACCGAGATCATATTCGCCATCTAAAACCGCTACAAGATCCGCACGAACACGCTGACCATTGTAACCGCGTACATCTGCTTCGGACTTAATGCTAATTCCTAAATCACGCAAAGACGCTTTAAGAATTTCGGCATCACTGATTTTGGTGCGCAGAGTGCTAAAGTGAGACATGGTGGATTTCCTCCAGTAAAACAGAAGTCAACAACAAATTGAGAGTCAGAAAATACGCCGTCAAAATTAAGTGAATAACACAAACGGCTTGTTTTGGGAACTGCCAGCCTTGGGAAAGACTAGCCTTAACTCCTGTTGGGATCAGGAGAAAGCTTGTTAGAACTCCAATCGCTGATATTCAGCAACTAAAGTGGAAGCAGGTCGGGCGCGTTGTCTAGCCCAATCACGTAGAGAAGTCACCTGTTCCGTCATTGTTCGGGATAAAGGAAGCGTAGATTTTACTGCCGCAATAATGTCAAGTTGGGTAAATTCCCGATCTTGAGCAAACGCTTCATACATTGCAGCAATAATTCCTTGCTCGATCTCTGCTCCCGAAAAACCATCCGATACCTTAGCCAGTTGTTCTAAATCGAAGCGAGTAATATCAGAACGCCTTTTGCTGAGGTGAATCGTAAAAATATTTTGACGCTCTTCTGGTGTGGGTAAGTCCACAAAAAAGATTTCATCGAAGCGTCCTTTGCGCAAAAATTCTCCTGGTAAACGTTCTACTCGGTTTGCAGTCGCCATCACAAACACGGGGGAAGTTTTTTCTTGCATCCAAGTTAGGAATGAGCCAAAAATACGACTAGAAGTTCCGCCATCCGAATCCCCTGATCCTGAATTTCCAGCAAAAGCCTTGTCCAATTCATCAATAAAGAGAATAACTGGAGAAATAGATTCTGCCGTTTTCAAAGCATTTCTTAAGTTTGCTTCGGAACGTCCGACCATTGAACCATCATAAACTCTTCCCATATCCAGACGCAGCAATGGTAATCCCCATAAGCGTGCAGTAGTTTTGGCAATTAAAGATTTTCCGCAACCGGGAACACCTAGAATTAACATTCCTTTGGGTTGGGGCAATCCGTATTCCCTAGCCCTTTCAGTAAACGCATCAGAACGGTGGGTCAACCATCTTTTGAGTTCATCTAAACCGCCGACAGAAGCAATGGTTTCATCTTCTTCGATGTATTCCAAGATGCCGTTACGACGAATTAGTTGTTTTTTCTCAGAAAGAATAATGTCAACTTCCGATTCAGTTAATTGCCCTGCTTTAACATAAGCTTTGCGATAAACTTTTTCCGCTTCATCTTTTGTTAAGCCAAGAGTTGCTTTGAGTAACTTTTCCCGAACTTCGGTAGTTGTGCGACGGGTACGAGTTTTTTCGAGTTGCTCTGATAAAACTTGGTTCAGTTCAGTTAGGTCGGGTAAAAGAAAATCCAGAACAACTATATCTTTTTCTAATTCTAGGGGAATTTCTTGATAGGGAGACATCAAGAGAATGAGTTTATCTGTCCCTTTAAAACTAGCGATCGCGTCTCTTAACCAACGATTCACAGCAGGAGAGCCGATAAAGGGATGTAAATCCTTAAAGATAAAGATTCCTGATTCCCGATGGCGCACAACCCATTCAATCGCAGCTTCTGGGGAAACCGTATTATGATGAGCCGTTTGTTGGGGTTGGCCGTATTCGATAAATCCGTGGGTTACCGTCCAGACAAAAACCCGATGATGTTGCGTCTTGAGTTGGGCAATTTTAGCGATCGCTTCCTCTGCCCGTTGCTCTTCAGACGTAACAAGGTAGATGAGAGGATATTGAGCTTGAACGAGAATACTTAGCTCTTCTTTCATGTTATCGACCTAGTCTATTGAATGGACGGTTAAATCTTCCCGTTTGTCCTTCTAACAAGGAACAAGGATTTCTTGACTTTGCTTTTCGGCTTGAGCAGGAGCGGTTTCAATAATTTCCAAGGGGAAATCTTCTGTTAGGACGCTGGGTTGATCCTTTAAAGAAACCATTTGCCCATCACGCATGACTAAAGCGGCATCACATTCGGGACAAATATGGACTTGGTGGGTTTTCCCAAAGGTGGCAGCGTCTTCCGCTTCGACCTTATCGGGGTGTTTCAAATAAAAGTCGATTGCTTTTTCGACAATTGCTGACATCGATTCAACGTTAATAGCAGAACGGATTCTCAGTTGCCGATGAATGCCTGGCGGTAAATAAAGTGTGACCTTTTGCTTGTCTTGCATATCAGTCTTAATTAATGTACCCATTGGGTATTGCTCTAGATTAACTGAAGCACTTTATTCTGTCAAGACAGCAAGCCTCTATAATGGCATTTTTGTAACATAACTTAATGATATTGACTATTTTGTTTTTGAATTCCACCTTGAGATTTGGCGTATAAAGCTTGATTGATAAGGCTTTAAGCTATTTAAGGAGCGTCTCAAGCTGATAGATCGTAATGATTTTTCTGGTAAAGATTTGACTTGAACCTAAAACTTAATTTCTGAAGCTATTTCCATAAAATAATTGTTCTGTTTTTACGGTCACAACTTGGGGCGGGGTTGCGTCGGGGGGATAGAGAAAGTCGAGGGTTACTTGCCGTTGTTCTCCTGGCGATAAATTGAGTGTGAGTAATGGATCGCCCATTTGTCCCTGGCGTTGAGTTAGGTGGAAATATCGATTCTGGCTTTGTCCGCGATCGTTGATGTAGTTTACTCTGACGGTTCCTCGGAAAAATACTTGCCCTGTGGGACGGGTCACAAAAAAGAGGCGATCGCCGTATTGATCTTGTTTAATTGGTGTTTGAATTGTGAGGCTAACACTTTGTTTATCGGAGGTTTTATTGCGGAGAGGAAGAGTTAATTGATAATGAACTCCATAATTTCCATGGGCGAGATAGGCTGTGTCAGAATAACGGGCTGCCATGGGTGCGCTTTGAATTTGTCTGGTTCCTTGAGTACCAATATTAACGGTGCTTAAAGGATAGGAAAACGCTTTTCCCCGCTCAGGAATACTGAGATAGCTTGCTGTTTGTTTGTCAACTAATTTTGTTTTCCACTCTGTTCCCACAGAAATTCCCGAAACTCTTCCATAAATTGGCTGATTAGGATCATTTGGCCTAATTTTTTCAATTGGGGTGGGAATTTTATCTCTTGGAGAGACTAGTCGGCCACCAATTAACAGCGATCGCCATTCTGAAAGAGTCGGTTGTCGATATTGAATGATTGAGGGAACTTTATTCTCTTTATTAAGAGTTTCAATTTCTGGGAGCATTTCTGGGATAGCAAACATGGCAAGATTGGCTATATGAATAGGCCCATCACTTTCTAGTCGCATATAAGTTGAACGAGCATTACTGGTATTAATCGGTAGGCTAAACAGCATCGCGCTGGCTTGAGGAGGAATAATAACTTGGCGAGGGAAACGAGTTTGAGTAAATCCGCGCAGCATATCACTCATTAAACGAGAACCAGGTCCTGAAAAAATTTGTCCAGAAGGGTCTTCTACTCGTTGGGGTAAATCGATAAAAGGAGCATCGGGAGAGGTCAAATAACTTGCGCCCTGTAAAATTTTAACAGTAATAAATTTATTGCTAGGATTCTCAATAATTACGCCTTGATAAAGCGTTCTATTATCTCCAATTGGGCGAGAAATGTGATGAGCAAATAGATCAAAGCGGCCGTTCAAAGTTCTATTTAAATGGGCTGAAGGATCATATTTTCCAGTTGGCGGAAAAGTGGAAAGTAAAACCCCTTCCATTTGCACAATTTCTGGACTGTTGCTGTTAAAAACGGGGATATTATTTAACTTGCCAGATAAACTACGAATTTCCTGTGGTTCTGTCAAAAATTGTTGTTCTATCGGCGGTAAAGGAGCAGTCACAACTTGAGCGAGGAGGAATGAAGGAAGTAACGAAAGCATAATTTAAGAACAATTTTAGGATTTAATCAAGGTTTAAAGTTTTTGAGAATGTCAAAGAAGTTAATCGAGTCAATTTTTTGTTCGTGATTCAGGTTTGGGTCTGGTTTTATGAATTTCTCAAATTACATTGAAGCAAGTTGATGATTCAATCATTAAAGAGCCGATTCTACAGAAAAAAACAACTTAATCAGAACTCTCGTCTTAACTTTCTGTACTTTAGGGCTAAAGTCCGACAATTGCAAGCATTAAAAAGTTCCCATTTATCTGGGAGGCATTCAGGTAAAATTAGGTATAGGAATTTACTATTTGCACAAAAATGTATAGAAAAAACATCTTGCTTTTTTGGACTTAAAGTATGGTAAGTTTTTTTGTGAATAAATATTGAAAAAAATAGTCAAAGGTTAAAATATGCCGTTTACGATTGATTCCGCCCGCAGTATTTTTCCTGATACTCTCTCTGCTGATGCCGTACCAGCAACGATCGCACGCTTCAAGCAACTGAATACTGAAGATAAATTGGCTTTAATTTGGTTTGCTTATTTGGAAATGGGGAAATCCATTACTATTGCAGCACCTGGAGCCGCCAGCATGATTCTCGCAGAAACCACTTTAAACGCTATTCGCAAAATGTCTGCCCGCGAACAAACCCAAGTAATGTGTGATTTGGCAAATAATGCAGACACAGAAATCTGTCGAACCTATGCAATCTGGTCTGTCAATATTAAGTTAGGTTTTTGGTATCAATTGGGAGACTGGATGGCAGATGGAAGCGTTGCGCCTATTCCCGAAGGTTATCAATTATCAGCAAATGCGTCCGCAGTGTTGCAAGCAATTCGAGGATTAGAATCTGGCCAACAAATTACTGTTTTGCGGAATTCGGTAGTTGATCTAGGTTTTGATCCTAATCAGTTGGGAAGTTATAAAACCATTGCTGAACCAGTTGTTGTTCCTACGGAAGAGGCAAAACGCACTAAAGTTTCCATTGAAGGTGTTACCAATCCAACCATCTTGAATTATATGGATAATTTAAATGCCAATGATTTTGATGTTTTGATTGAATTATTTACCTCTGATGGTGCATTACAACCTCCTTTTCAGCGGCCCATTGTTGGCAAAGAAGCCGTTCTTAAATTCTTTAAAGAAGAGTGCCAAAATCTTAAATTAATCCCAGAACGAGGTGTTGTTGAAGAAGCTGCTGATAGTTATACCCAAATTAAAGTAACTGGTAAAGTACAAACACCTTGGTTTGGTGCAGGTGTTGGTATGAACATGGCTTGGCGTTTTTTGCTTAATCCTGACGGTAAAATCTTCTTTGTTGCAATTGATTTATTAGCATCTCCGAAAGAACTATTAAATTTGACTCGACGCTAATTTTTAAGAAATTTAAAAGTGCTATCAGCTTTTTCAATTTTGAGCGTATCCTACCAAAACTAAAGTAATGGTAAGATGCGCTTTTTATGAATAAGTAAATTTACTATAAAAAAAGTTTATTACTATAATTTGTTACGATTATGTTACCATTAGAAGAAAATACTAAAGTTAAAAAACGTGAGCGAAAACACCTGGTCAACGACAGAACAAAAAATAGCTGAAACAGCCTTTGAAAAAGCGTATAAACGTGAAACTACCGCGTTAATTCAGTACATTTTTGAGAAAGTACAAGAAATAAAAGACATTGAATTAGTCTGGAATCTTCATGATTATCTAAGTGCAAAACGACATCAAATTGATGGAAAATATGACTTTCGTTATCCTGTTTTGATTTTTGTTTTCTCTGATCTAATGAAGGAAGGATGGCTTTTTCCAGAGGATTTGGACGGCCTTGATCCCGATAAGATTTCTAAAATAACCGTGCTATCTCGTATGTAGTATTATCTCGAAAATTAAAATTTTTAGGTAAAAGTTGCATCTAAAATAATATTTTTAACTACCTTTTTTGTGACTACTTCTTGTCTGGCATTTAAGCATAATTATTAATTTACTTTTAGTAATCGGTTTCTTAAACAATGCTGCCCGCCTTAACTTGCAAAATTTGAGAAGATTTTAGCCAGCGACTATCAAAGGCATTCAAATGAGTTGTTGTTATTAACGTTTGAAAACGCTCTTGAATTGCGTCTAATAATTGATTTTGCCGATTCAGATCAAGTTCCGCTAAAACATCGTCTAATAATAATAAAGGAGGCTCCCCAATAATTTCTTCTATTAGTGTTAATTCAGCTAATTTTAATGCCAAAACTAGGGTGCGTTGTTGACCTTGAGAACCATAGGATTTTGCTGGAGTTTGATTAATTGTAAAAGAAATATCATCACGATGAGGCCCTACAACCGATGTTCCCAATTGTTTTTCCGCTTGGCGACGTTGTTCTATTTTTTCTAAAAAAGCCTGTTCCCTTTCAAATGTGCATCCCCGCCATCTTCTTGATGGGCGACTTCAGGTTTCGCCCCCGGTGACTGCAGCATTCAACAACCTTGGCGACCCGCCGGGGAAAACAG
>JANNLO010000200.1:0-1526 GCA_031396835.1 Snowella sp. SOY_38_metabat_116 | reverse complement strand
ATTCTCATTTTAAAACATTTGTACTATAAAAGCTTGTCAAATTTACCAATACAGTTAAACAGGTCAACGATAGAATGAGGGTTTCAGGCATTGCAACACGATAGACTCATGAGAATCATTCTCATAATGAGAATTGCTGTTTACAATGTTTGCTTGGTTCTTTTGTTCATCCCACTCGAATTTCATGGCCTAATTTTACCAGATTTTTGCTCTGAGCATAATTGTACAGTACAGCTAATTTTGTTTTTTTACGCGATCGCTATTCCTGTGAGTCGTGATTTCTAGGTGATCGCCGATCAATTTCTTAATCCTTGTGATCGCTGGGTATTGAGCCTCAATTTTAAAACTTTTCCCTGGTTCTTTTTTTGAGTTTAGGATTAAGAGGTGATCGCCTCTACTTAGTTCACTCATTTCTGTTCGCAGGTTGTCGCTGTTTTCTTAGAGCAGTTTATCGTTAAAATAAATTGGCTTTTTCTGCTACTATTGTAAAATGGTAAGTCTTGTCTTTTTCTCAATACCTTTCTGGTGTATAAGACGCAACCTATATCAAACTGTTGTAAACAATGTAACGAAAAGTTCTCACAAAATTGTTCAATCTTCCTTCTTGTCACAAATATATTTACAGATACTTATGATAAACACTCATAAAAGCTTAGATGGCTTATGTATTTCTCCTGTTGTTGCTGATTCTGCCAATCAGCTAATTCGAGGTTTAATTTCTCATGTTGATAAATATGGAGAGAATTTTACAGAGCCTATAAATTCTCCTAGTTCTGGAAGAATAAATAGAGAATTTCTAAATATTCAAGGTATTTTAAAAAATCCTCGTGATCGTTTATTTTTTTCACATATAAAACCAGAAATATTTAATCCTGCTTTAGCCGTAGCAAAGTTCTTCTATCTTTTGTCTGGGTCTAATCAACTAGAAAATATTGCTTTTTATTCAAACGGTGCCAGAAAATATACAGATGATAATATTGTTATGCCAGGCTCACATGGTTTCCGAATATTTTATCCTGTAGTTGGTGTTGATCAATTTGAGGAGTCTGCCTATTTAATTCGAGAACAAAAAAGTTCAAAAAGAGTGACGCTTGCCATTTATCAACCTAATGATTGCGGCAGAAAATCTCAAGATATTCCTTGTATTGTTAGTCTAATATTTTCACCGCGTAATGATAAACTTTGCACAACAGCCTATATGAGGGCGAATGATGTTTATCGGATACTTTGCTATGATTTATTTGAGTTTACAATGTTGGCAGAGTTCATGTCTTCTTATACAGGCGTTGAACTAGGTCATTATTATCACATTGTTACTTCTATGCACTTGCGTGGCTCTGCTGATATTTCAGATGCGCCGAAATTAATTAATGAAGATGTTGTCGGTCATTGGTGTCAACTTAAGAAAAAAGACCTAATTTTCAAAAAAGAGGAAAGAAGGTTGCAGAGACGGAAAAAAGTTAAAATAAGACAAAGTAATAAAAAAGAGGATAGAGCAGTGTCAAAGCCAAGGCCAAGAAAAACAG
>JANNLO010000199.1:0-2080 GCA_031396835.1 Snowella sp. SOY_38_metabat_116 | reverse complement strand
CCTTCAAATGTAACCATTGCCGAAATTGAACAAAAGCTTAAAGATGTTAAAATCTTGATGAGTTCAGAACAAATATCTAGAACTTTAGAACACATTTTTGCCTTAGTCTAAATGTATATTTCTTGAGTGGGAAGGGAGTATTCCCAGCAATCATAACGAGATTAACTTAATTTTAACCACTGATTCTGTTTTTCGTTCTTTGCATAATGATAGAAGCTTTTTGTCTGTGCTTTAAAATATTTTGTATATTTTGTTACAAATCCTAATTTGCTTCAGAAAAATCATCCTCAAATTGTGCAGTAATTGTAAAGATTTGTTAAGAGGCTATAAGTCTTGCTGTACAAGGAATTTTTGTTTTGGGAAGGAGCTTTGGGTAGGGAAAAAGTATCAAAAACTAGGTTGCAAAATTCAGAAAATGACCACTGCGATCGTCTTTTGGTATGTATACAATGATCTAATGAGTAGAGTTACATGATGCAATATAAAGCCACTGCTGATACTATCCTGAAAAAAGAACCTATCCAGAGTAGTCGGCTTCCTAGCGATCAAAAAGTCGATGTTCCTGAAGGCAAGACCTTTGGAATCAAACGAGTAATTGAAACCGATGGTGTACACAGGAATGTTGAGTTAGAATCTGGCGCAGGTTCTTGGTGGATTTTCTTACCCCATTGGGATACAGGAGAAGCAAAGCCCGTCATTACGCCATCAACTACTGGCATTGTTACTGCCGTTTTTACTCTCAAGCAAGGGAGTGGCAGTAAATTAATTGTTGGCTCTTTAACCTTTTTCGAGGATAATAAAGAAAAATTGAAGGTGGATGCGAGTTCGGGGCAGCCTCGTTTTCAAAAAGCTGATGATCACAAAGTTAAAGGACTAGGGTTGTTGCCCCCGGCTAAAGACTGGAAAATTTCTACAAATGGCTATAACATTCCAGCAAGACAGCAAGCAGGGATAGCAGGAATGTTTTATCACATCACCCCCGATCCTCGGTTTGGGCGAAGTGAACTAGGACTTCACCGTGACGCTAACTTTCTAACCAGTCCAGGCTCGGCAGGCTGTATTGTTGTCCTAAATTCTGATACTTTTAATAACAAAGTGGTTCCTTTGATAAACGGCTTAAAAAATAAACAAGCCCAGATCAATTTGTCGGTTGTTTATACCTAATATCATTATCGGTTAGCTGACAATTTTGTTGAAGTATTAATGGGGAAATCTAAGAATTTTCTGTAGAGGTTCTAGATTTCCTTTTTTGTATCCAAGATAGAATAGTTTTGATAATTTGAGCCTATTAATATGATGTTTAATCAAAAAATTACCTTACTGGTCGGGGTCTTAAGTCTCCTCTGGAATTCTCCTGCGATCGCTGATTCTTGTAAAAAATCCGTTGTAGTCAGTAAAGATGGTTATGCTAATGTCCGATCTTCTCCACAAGTTAGAAAGGATAATATTATCGGTACTTTTCCCATCGGCCTACCCTTCGAGCAAGTTCGCCTACGGGATGGATGGATAAATATTCGCGCCCCACTTTCTGGTTGGATTAAGAACAGTCAAGTTTCTAAGCTATCTTGTGATGCGGCGACCAAGTTATTGCTTGAAGAGGGTTTATCTGCCATCTCCCGTTTTGGGGAACAAGCGATCGCAGGCAATTTAACTTCGGCGGAAATTTTTCTCCGAATGACTCAAAATCTGGATGGTGTAGTTGCTGAGGCTTATTTAATCTCAGTCACTGATTGGGCATCTCAGAATCCCTCGTTTTTAGTGTCTGTTCTCCAGAGACAATCTTCAGTTATTCGTCATTCGATACTCGACGATCTCAATACTGGTTTAGGGGATAAAAAATCTCCTCAACGTATTAAGTTTGAACAGTTTCTTGAGACATTGCCAGCAAATCATATCATTGTTCAAGAATGGAAGAAATTTAAATAGGAAGGCGATGGTAGTCATTGGTGTCAACTTAAGAAAAAAGACCTAATTTTCAAAAAAGAGGAAAGAAGGTTGCAGAGACGGAAAAAAGTTAAAATAAGACAAAGTAATAAAAAAGAGGATAGAGCAGTGTCAAAGCCAAGGCCAAGAAAAACAG
>JANNLO010000197.1:0-12065 GCA_031396835.1 Snowella sp. SOY_38_metabat_116 | reverse complement strand
CTGCACCGCGATCGCAGAGTATCTGGTTCAATTCTCCTTGTAATTCAGTTGGAAAAGGCCCTTCACCAACACGAGTCGTATAGGCTTTTGCCACTCCAATTACGCGATCAATCATCGTTGGGCCAATCCCTGAACCCACGCAAGCTCCACCAGCAATAGGATTAGAAGATGTGACATAGGGATAAGTCCCATGATCTAGATCCAATAATGTGCCTTGCGCTCCCTCAAAGAGAATATTTTTTCTTTGTTGAATAGCCTCATAAATTTTCAAAGAACTATCAATCACATGGGGCCGCAAACGGTCTGCATAGATTTGATATTCTTGAATGACCGCTTCAGGGTCGAGGGGCGGCAAATTATAGAGCTTTTCTAAAATGACATTATTATAATTAATCGCCCAGGTTAATCTTTTTTGCAACGAATCCTTATCCATCAAGTCAATAACGCGAATGCCAGTACGCTCGGACTTATCCGCATAGGTCGGCCCAATTCCCCGTCCCGTTGTCCCAATTTTATGCTTGCCTCGTTGTTCTTCCGAAGCATGGTCAATGATCCGATGATAAGGCATCGTGACATGAGCCGTCTGGGAAATAAACAGATTACGAGCAGAGACATTAAGCCTCTCTAACTGATCAAATTCTTCTAGGAGAATTTTGGGATCAATCACAGTCCCTGAGCCGATAATACATTCAGTGTCAGGATAGAGAATACCCGACGGGATTAAATGTAATTTAAATGTCTGGCCTTTAACGACAATAGTGTGTCCGGCGTTGACTCCTCCCTGGGGACGCACGACAACATCGGCTGACCGACTTAATAAATCGGTGATTTTTCCTTTTCCTTCGTCGCCCCATTGAGCGCCGATCACAATAACATTAGCCAAGGGTTTCTTGAATTATTAAAGTTCACACAAACTATCATCATTACACTTAAAAAGTCTTGTGTCAATATTTTTAAATTTGATTCTTATCTTCAAATATTGGTTCTAAGTATAAAAATTGCCTAAATTGCTCTAGAAAATTGCTATAAGCTGTGTCTTTTAATTTATTTTTAATTTAATATAATTTCTTAAGAATTTTGATCGATGCGACACTAAAAATAATCACCAAAATCAAGAAAAATTCCAAAAGCAAAAGCACGTTATCGCGTCTTACTTAATACGTCTCGGTTAAGCTCAAATCAAAGTGAATTCAACGACTGAAGATTTTCAAAATTCTCAGAGGAAAAATAATTCTAATTTCTGAACCAAGACGTATTTGCTTAGATTGGACTTAATACGATTACATTAATTTGAGGTTGGGGTAACCTGCTAAAATATCATCGGTTGTTAGGGTGTCGCCTTCTGCTTGTGGTGTCCAAAGCACTTCAATTGCTAATAGGCGATCGCTGCCAATTGCGCCCACTTGTTGTAAAACTTGACGCATTTCTGTTGAGTCATTGACGGCTGGCAATTCTGAACGCCCCAAGAAAGCGGCTACTAATGTAACTAAAATATAGTCACCTGAAGATTCTGGAATATTCGTTAATTCTCCAGTTTTGGCCGCCAATACATTAGTTGATTTTGCTGGACGTAATTGATTATTAACATTGCTCAAGGTTTCTTCTGTGAACTTGCTACGTTCTCCGAGAGCTAACTGATTAAATTTAGCTTCTGCTGTTGAAAGAAATGTCAGTTGCGATTCTGTGGAGCCATAAACCCAATATTCTGGATGACGCAACAGAGCCAAAGTCACTTCTTGTAAAAGCATTGCTCGACCTTCTGGAGTTCCTGTGTCGGCAGAAAGTCCTAATTCATTCAATTCTCGTTGCAATTCTCGCGCACTGGCTAATAGCCCAACTTGAATTTTTGCGACGCTGACTGGTGGATTATCTGATTCGAGTTCACTTTGTCCGCCGCCATTTCCAGTATTCCGTAACGCACCCATCACAAAATTGGCGATCGCAAAAACAACAAGAATACTAAAAAGACTACCAAATCCGCCACCAAATCCTAAAAAGGGCAGTATAAATGGAAATCCCATGCCGCCACCCATGCCACCGCCCATGCTGCCACCAGAACGGCTTGGTGAATTAAAACTTCGGCTCGGCGCACTGAAAGAACCTCCACCCATGCGGCCACCACTACGAGCGGCTAAGGCACTGTGGGCATTACTCAATACGAGAGTTGCAATCAATCCTGTGACAAAGACGGGTTTGAGGATAATTTGAACTGTTGATAAAAAGTGCTTAAACATAAGAATGCCACTCTAGAAGTTATTTGATAATTAAAGGAATTTATTTCTTTGACTGGAATCAACCTAAGATTCTGAAGGCTTTCACGACTCTTTGGGGATCAACCACCACCTACTATGGTAACAATTTCTAAGCGATCGCCGTTTTGGATTTGGGTGTTTTGCCAATATTGTCGATGCAAGATTTCGCCGTTGTATTCTATTGCGATTAAACGGGGATTCAGTCCTAGTTGATCTAAAAATTCGGGCAAATTAGTTTGAGCAGAACAAGATTGGCGATCGCCATTGACAGTAACTAAATAGGGAACATCAATCATAATTAATTTTCGAGCAAGATATTTTTGGATATTATTTTAAATTTTAAAACTTAAAGCCAATTGCCAACGAAAATATAAGGGGCCCAATAAAAAGGATGTTGATACCATTTATCCTTTAAAAGTGCGAGTTGAGCCTGTTGAAGTGCTTCGGATTTTGTTACTTTTTGGCGGGCTAATTGTTGATATAGTTTTTCCATTAATTTTGCCGTTGCTTCATCATTCACCGACCAAAGCGTGGCGATCGTACTTTTTGCCCCAGACCGTACAGCCATTCCAGCTAATCCTAACGCGGCTCGTTCATCTCCTGCTGCCGTTTCGCAAGCACTTAAAACTAACAAGTCAATACCCCTATTTCCACTAGGATTACTAGATTTTAAAATACTCGCTAACTCATTAATATCTAATAATTTATTCCAAGTGACAATAAATGTATCTTGTAATTGAGAACTAAAACGTCCGTGAGTTGCTAAATGAACAATAGGAAAAAATTTATAGGTGATGGATTTAGCTAAATTTTCTGGGGTAAATGATTCATTTAAAAGTGTTTCACTGGGAACTTGAAATTGAATAGCATCTAACTCTTTTTTAACATAATTTAAAGGAGTAAAACCTAATTTTTCAGAATTTTGACTAATACCAGCCAACAGTGTTTTTGTTGATTTTTGTTGATTTTGCTGAGGAGTTAATAATCTTAGTGATGGTGTAATGCTCACCCTATATTTTTCGATCAAAAACCGTTTGCGATCATGAAGTGCAGCCATTGGAATATTTTTTAATACACCATCTAAAACAAAAACTAAAGTCTTTAAGTTTTTTTGATTCGTTAGGGTTTTTTCTAATGGTCTTAATAACCAATCATAAATTTCTTGGGATGGAGTAAAAAAGTCTCGGCGACTACGAATTACTAAGGTATAACGTAAATTTGCGATCGCATCTTTTAATTTTTGTGGTTCTAAGGGCGTATTAAAAACTTGAAGAGGTTGATTTGGCAAACTAAGAATAACTGCTAGGCGATCGCGAAGAATAATAGGATAGATTACTGCTGCATCTGGATCTAGTTGATCAATCTCTGATGAATTAGTCGTTAAACAAACAGCCCGAAAAAAATTATTGAGTTCTTCTATTTGCAAAGATTCAATTTGTTCCCGCGCTATTTTTAAATCAACTTGACTTATTTCACCCTGGGTATTAGGAGATAACAATAAACTAATAAATTCTCGGTAAACTAAATCTATATCCTGTTGAAAGGTAAAGCGAAATTCTGTATTAGCAGTGAAATCTTGACTCAGAGTTTGCAATATTTCAACGGCAGAAAAATAGGCTTTAATCGCTTTTTCTCGTTGGAATTGTTGGGCAAAAATGCGCCCTAATTGCCATTGCCAAAGATAAGTTAATTCGGAAGCATTTAATGCCTGAGAAATTTGTAAAGCTTGTTCAGTTAATTTTTGTGCGATCGCCCATTGTTGTGTGCGTTCATAAATTTTCCCTAAATTTCCTATTGCATAAACTTCTGCTCTTTTATCACCTAATAATTGAGCCATTTTCTGGGTTTTAACTAATCTTGTTGCGATAGATTTCCATGATGATAAAGAAGTTTGATCATTGCTTTGTTTTGGCAATTCAGTTAATCTTTCAGCAAAGGTAATTTGAGTATAAATTTGTTGATGACTAAGGGGAATTTGGTTTAAATTTTGCTCAATAATCGGTAATAAAGCGATCGCTGCTGACCAATTTTCTTGATTAATTAATAACTTTAATTGGGAAAGTTGGGCCTGTACTTGCAATGTTTGGGAAACGGGAGGACGAGCCGCTTTCTCATACCAGGAAAGAGCAATTTGGTTTTCTCCACTAGCTTGTAAAGTTTGCCCTAAACTAAGAGCGATCGCGTTATTTCGTTCTTCTTCAGTAAAATGAGTCAAAATAGTTTCTAAAACGGTTTGTGAGGCTCCCAATTGTCCTAAATCTCTTAAAATATCGCCAAAAGTCAACCAAGCTGCAATTTGTAAAGACGTTAAAGTTTTAGGTAAGTGGTCAAGAGACTGGGTTAATTGTTCAAAGTTTAAATTTTGACACGTTAAAGCGGCTAGCTCTAAAGTTTTTAAGATTTTTTGACAGGCGAGGGAATAGAGTCCTAATGCGCGTAATGCTCTAGCTTGATTGATTTTTACCCGAAATTCGCCTTGTTTATCATTCATTTGCTGATAAATTTGGGTTGCTTGTTGCCAACTTTTTAACGCTTGTTGGGCTTGACCTTTTGCCAGTTGCAGAGTTCCTAAAGTATTCATTGCTTCTGCGAAAACTAGCCGACTATTGACATCATTTTCGACTAATTTCAAGCTTTTTGCGATCGCCATTTCTGCTTTTTGCCATTCTCCCTTTTGTTGATATGCTAAAGCTAGATAACTTAAAATTTGTGATTTTTTGACCGTTTCTTCTTGTTTTTGATACGTTTGGGCTAGTTTTTCCCAGAGCGCGATCGCATTATCAAGTTGACCTTGTTGATACTGAATTTTTGCCGTTTTTTCGGTTTCTGTTAAGTTATTTTCAGTTGAAAAAACTTGAGCCGCAATCGGTGAATTTTGATTAAAAGCTAATCCTGACCAAAGAAAAAAGCTGAGAGCGGCAATAAGACATAACGAAAAAGCACGGATTTTCATCTTTCATTAAAAAACTTTAGCTAATTCAAATCATACAAGTTAAAGCATAATTTTTAAATTTATTAAATGAGAAGAATTACCGCTAGAACTATATATCAATGAATTTTTTTCTTTTTATCTGGAATCTAAAAAATTGGAGCTAGAAAAATGTCAAAGAAATATTTAAATCATGTTAAATTAGAAGGAGCGATAAAAACTTTGTATATTTACTAATAATTTTAAACAAATTTAAAAAATAATCAACTCTTTTTGATTAGATTAGTAAAATAAACTAGAGGTTTTTTAGTGACCTAAGTTATTGATAATACTTATTCAAATATATATTAAAATACTGAGAAATTAACTTAAAATTTAAATAGAATCCTACGATATTATTTCAATTAAGCTTTATATTAAAAAATGTAATTGTACCCTCCACAGCATCCCTAAAAATGATTTCTTATGATTAATAAACAGAGCTTACAACCCGTTGATAAAGTGGCTATAACCCTTATAGTTTCATTGGGTGTGGTTATGGGCGGTTTAATTTGGAGTGACAAATCTTGTAATAAAAATTGTTGGTTTGAAAATCCACCAAGAGTTCAAAAATTTAGTTGGCAGGATCAAGAAATTGGGGCAGAGGATAAAGCTTTTATTTTGACATTTGATCGTTCTATGGATCATCAAGATGTGGAGAAAAACTTAGTGATTAATCCTGCCTTGCCTGGAAAATTTAGTTGGGTAGGTCGCAAATTAGCCTATACTCTTGAAACGCCAATTCCTTATGGAGAAAGTTATCAACTGCAATTATCGGACGCACGAGAAAATTTTGTTGGAAAAGGAAAAGAAGGCAAAGCAATAGAGCCTTTTACTAGTGAATTTCGTAGCCGCGATCGCGCATTTGCTTATATTGGAACTCAGGGTGAAGAGCAGGGGCGATTGATTTTTTATAACTTAACTAAACAACAAAAAAGCATTCTCACACCACCAAATTTAACGGTCGTAGATTTTAAATTTTATCCCAAAGGCGATCGCGTTCTTTTTTCAGCAGCAGACAAAACTTTGGGCTTTGAAGGATTGCGACAATTGCAACTTTACAGCATTCCAACAACAGCAACTAATAATCCCAATATTCCCCTAGAACCCAAATTATTGCTAGACAATAAAGATTTTCAAAACAATCAATTTGATATTTCGGCTGATGGAAAAATCATTGTTGTACAACGAGTTAATCGACAAAATCCCGCAGACTTTGATCTTTGGCTAGTAAAAGAAGGCGAAGAATCTCAGCGTTTGAAAGTTACTGGCGGAGATTTTCGGATTGCCCCTGATAATCAAAGTTTGGCAGTTGCCAGAGGAGAAGGTATTGGTATTTTGCCCCTACAACCTGATGGGAAACCCTTGGATTTTTTGCCGAAATTTGGTCAGCTTTTAAGTTTTTCGCCTGATGGAACGGCCGCCGTTGTCGTCAATTTTAATGCAGATAATGCCAAAATGCGTTACAAGCGATCGCTTTTTTATGTTAACAATAAAGGCATCCAAAAAGAGTTATTAAACACCGAAGGATCAATTATTAATTGTCAATTTAACGGCACAAATACAGAAATTTATTGTTTACTTACTAATATAATTAAGGGAAAAGATTACCAAGAACAACCCTATTTTACGAAAATTAATTTGAAGACGGGACAAGTTATTCCCCTAGCAATTTTACCTGAATATAGAGATACTAAATTTAGTTTATCTCCTGATGGTTTGGCTCTTTTATTTGATCAAGTATTAGCGAGTAATAATAGTGAATTAAATACCAGTTTAAGTACGAATGCGGGCGAATCAATTATTGGCGGAAAACTTTGGTTATTGATTCCCGCTATTGAAAATTCAGAACAACAAAAACCTGATTTAAAAGCCTTATCTTTAGAGGGATTTCGACCCCAGTGGGTCCCATAATTATCAACAATTGCAGTTTGATAAGAGAAGATTGATAGAAGTAAATTAATTTATTACAATCTTAGAAATAACAAAATTATTCAATTCCTAAAGAACATTCAAAAGCTTCAATTACCACATTAGCAACTTCTTTAATGCGATAACGACAAGCTATTGTTTCAGAACAATTAAAAGTTCCTTTTTCCCAATACTTATTACTGCCTGCACCGCCGCCACATAAACCAAAATAATCGCAGGTTTGCTGACACAATTCTACACCCGCTTTCATATCATGATAAATAGCGAGAAATTTTTCGGTTTGACAAATAGATTCAAAGCTATCTGTTGAAATATTGCCAAAAACAAAATCACCATATTTTTCGGTTTTTACTGATAATAATTCAGGATCAAAAGTCGAAAAATTACCCTGATTATCAATACTAACAATCACAAAAGGAGAGTTCATATCCGTATGATTTAATCTTTCTTCGGTATAAATCAAACCACAAATCGCTTCAAATTCTCGGACTTGAAATTCTCCTTGGCTCTGAGTTGTCAATTCCCAAAAACGTTTAATAAATGCTCGATAACGTTCTACAACTCCCTCTTTTTCTAAGGAAGATTTAAGATGAATACCTTCTGTTTCTTCCATATTAAAGCCCACATCCCGAAGATTATTATCATAGAAAAAATTAAAGATTTCATCGGGATAATTGACAGAATCTTCTGTTAAAACAGCAATCACATTATGGGCAATTTCATTCTTTTGTAAATATCCAACTCCTCGCATAGCGGCAGCATGACTTCCTAAACCTGTCCGTGTTTTACGATGAACATCATGGATATAATCGGGGCCGTCAATACTCACGCCGATATCAACATTAAATTCCTTAAAAAGGTCGCACCAATCTTGATTAATTAAGATAGCATTAGTCTGAAAAGAATGATTGAAATATAGTTGTTTGTGATTATATTTTGCGCTACATTCAGCAATTAATTTAAACGCTTCTTGATAAAAGCTAATCGGAGCTGCTAAAGGTTCGCCCGCGTGCCAACAAATGGTAAAATTTTGCGTGGTAAAAGGACTATCAAAAATTGCTTGACAAATCGGATCAATTAAGTCGAGAGAAAGTTGATTTTTGAGATGGCGATCGGGTAAATAACAATAATCACAATCCAAATTACAAAAAGAAGTAGGCTGAATAACAACTAGATTTAACGGCCCAAACTTCGATATATCAAGAAAGTTTTCTGCTTGTTGTAAATTTTTACTTTTGAGATCTAAGGAAGCTAAAGTCATTTTTAAATCTTTTACTAATTGAGTAAAAATAGAAGAAAAATACAAAAAATTAAAATCGGGTAAAGTTTGACTTTTGATTTTTTAGATAAGTTAAACAAATTAATCTGAATTAGTCTAACTCATCTCTAAAAACTGCAATTTGTCGGTGTTTTAAAACAGATTTAAAAACGATTTACAAAACCACCATTACGCCAACCAGGAGAATTGAGAAATCCGCCATTGCCCCAGGGACGACTGTTAAAAAAACCGCCGCCGTCTCTCCAACCATTGCCCCAACCACCGCCGCCACGACGATTAACAAAACTTCCACCGCCCCTACCATTGACCCAACCGATCGCGATGTCTCCATTGGCAGGGGTTTCTGAGGATTCATTCGGGAGTTGACTTTCTTTCGATTTCAGGGTGACTGAAATTCGGGTTAAACGACCTTCTATAGAGGGTTGAGAAATTTCTGTCGTTTCTGCTTGAACAGTAACAGGCGCGATTACAGCATCAACTGGCAAATTAAAAGCAGATAAAGCCACCAAAAAGCTGGCCCAACCCATTTGAGTTTTGATATTCAAAATTTATCCTCCTGATTTTTTTAATAATAATTTAGCGATCCAATCAGTCATTATAACCACAATTAAAATTAAGCTAAAAAGTTGGCTGAGTCATAATTTTTATTCAATTGAGATGAGTTAGTTGAATTGACCTAACCCATCTTTAAATTTAGAGCCAAAAAGTTGAATTTAACGACGATTAAAAAAGCCGCCACCATCGCTCCAACCATTTCGCCAACTACCACCACCATTACGCCAACCATTGCCACGATTAACATTAACAAAACTGCCACCGCCACGATTATTTGCAAAGCCGAGAGCCAAGTTTCCCTTCCCAGGAGTTTCTGAAAGTTTATCAGGTAACTGACTTTCCTTGGTTTTTAGGGTAGCAGAAATTCGGGTTAAACGACCTTCTATCGAGGGTTGGGCGATTTCTGTGGTCACAGCCTGAAAAGATATCGGAGCGATCGCCGCATCTACAGGTAAATTAAAAGTCGAGAGAGCAACTAAAAAGCTGGCCCAGCCGATTTGAGTCTTAATATTCATGAATTTTCCTGATTTTGTTTAATAAAAACTATCTAGCGATCAATTACTTTGTTTCAGATGGTGGAATCTGTTCATGGGTAATGACCGTGTAATTAAAGAAATCACGGATAGCTTCAGGATCAACGATGGTGATGCCATTGGGGCCAAGCCAACGATCTATAATTCCACTAGCCGTTTTCTCTTGCGTTAAATAACCTTCCATAAATTCGACAATCGAGTAGTTCACCAAACGCAAAAAAGTAGGATCATGTTGTTTCGTCATGCAAGCAACACCATAATTGGCTAAAGCAACCTTGGGAACCAATTTTGTATCCAAAAAACCTACTTTTTGACGTAAACCATCGAGAATAATACTATCTCCCGCGACTCCATCGACTTTTCCTTCCTTAAGAGCAACTATTCCTGCCTCTAGGTTTTCTACAGGGACAAGTTTTGCTTTGGGTTGGGCAAGTTTAATGGCTTTTTCACCGACAGTATTAGGAACAATCGCAATACGTTTATCTATTAATGATTCGGGTGTGTCTAGATTACTATTTTTGGGAACTAACAAACGGACTCCCGTAATGCCATAACTAACCGAGAAATCCACATACTTGTCCCTTGTCCAGGTAAAAGCGGTATCGCAAGTAATATCGATTTCTCCTGTCAGCAATTTGGGAATGCGTTCAGCTAGGGTTTTAGCTTCAATGGTATCCAGGGTGACGGGTTTACCTAGTTCTTTTTCTAATCGTTGCCGAACCAAGTTGATGATGCTCATGGTGTAGCCGTCGAGTTCGCCCTTATCATTCACATAGGAATAAGGAACTAGATCCGAGTTAATTCCGATAGTCAAAACGCCTGTGCGTGCAACTTTTTCGATGACTGTTTCCGCTAAAACCGTTTTAGTTCCAACTAGCACTAAAATTAGGCTTAGCAGAGGAACCGAAAGTTTTTTTAACTTTTTCAACATTATGTCTCCTCACAAGTATCTCGCTCCAGTTTACTGCTAGATGTCTTGATCGGTTCAAATTTCTATATTTTTAGATTCCGTCTATGATGAATCTGTTTATATCAAATAGGAAATAATTATGGTTACAATTCGTTGCGGCGATCGCGTTTTTAAGAATATTGAAGCGATTATTTTTGATAAAGATGGAACCCTAGAAGATTCCCAAGCTTATCTACGAGAATTAGGAATTAAACGCGCTCGCTTAATTGATGCCCAAATTCCAGGCATTGGTGAACCCTTGTTAATGGCATTTGGTATTCAAAATAACCACTTAGATCCAGCAGGTTTAATGGCGGTAGGAAGTCGTCACGAAAATGAAATTGCGGCCGCTGCTTATATTGCCGAAACAGGAAGAAGTTGGTTTGAATCTTTGGCGATCGCCCGCTCTAGTTTTAATGATGCTACTCAATATTGTCAACCTGATATGAATTCATCGCCCATGTTTGCAGGGAGTTTGGATGTGATTAAAACTCTCTTCGATGCAGGCTTAAAATTAGCCATTCTTTCGGCAGCAAGTACCGCCAGTGTGGAAAGATTTGCGAGAGATCATCAACTTTCGTCCTATTTATCCCTACTGATGGGAGCCAATCAAGGGTTAACCAAACCCAATCCTGCCTTTTTTCTGAAAGCTTGTCATGCCTTAAATACAAAGCCCGAAGTCACTCTCATGGTGGGAGATTCCCAAGGAGATATAGAAATGTCTAAAAGTGCTAACGCCGCCGCCGCGATCGGAATTTGTTGGGGAAAAGGGACAAAAAGTCATCTACAAAAAGCAGATGTTATTATCAACAATCTTGATCAAATTCAGGTAGAAGAATAGCGGATCAACTTTGCCGAAAAAAATTGTAAAAAGTATAAAATTGAGTATTTATTTTACGATTCAAGTTGTTGAGTGCAATCGTTAATTTCTATGAAAATAGGATTCAACTTGACAGTCACAAAGAATTTATATTTTAATCAAAAGAAACAATGTTTTTCGATCCTATTTATTTTATGCAAAAATTTCTGGTATTTTTCGGAATTAGTCTTTTTATCGCGACAGGATTTGACGTAAATGCCCAACAGAAAAAATCCCCTAACAACTCTGCTAAAAAGTCTGAATGTCTTATTAAAGGGAATATTTCAGTGAATTCAGGGAAGAAATGGTATCATCTACCTGGCATGGAAGACTATGAAAAAACACAGATTAGTCCAAATAAGGGAGAAAAGTGGTTTTGTTCCGAAGAAGAAGCTCGTAAAAGTGGTTGGCAAAAAGCACCTACTAACTAAAAAAAATGGCTCAATAGGTGTTTCGGGGAGGTATAAAAGACTAGTAGGATAAATACTCATAAATTCTTCTCTCTCACGCTGAATGCTGGAAATAAACCTGATTAATCTTCTCGATGATGCCAAATGTTATGAAACGGTGAGAAAAATGCGCTGGCAGTCGGGAGTCTGCATTGGTGTCAACTTAAGAAAAAAGACCTAATTTTCAAAAAAGAGGAAAGAAGGTTGCAGAGACGGAAAAAAGTTAAAATAAGACAAAGTAATAAAAAAGAGGATAGAGCAGTGTCAAAGCCAAGGCCAAGAAAAACAG
>JANNLO010000196.1:0-4964 GCA_031396835.1 Snowella sp. SOY_38_metabat_116 | reverse complement strand
CTGTTTTTCTTGGCCTTGGCTTTGACACTGCTCTATCCTCTTTTTTATTACTTTGTCTTATTTTAACTTTTTTCCGTCTCTGCAACCTTCTTTCCTCTTTTTTGAAAATTAGGTCTTTTTTCTTAAGTTGACACCAATGGTGTCAACCTGATTACTACTCTTATCAGCAATTCTAAGTATGACATTTTAGATATGCTTTATTAAAATAATATGTAATAACGATCATTAAAACCTTGAAACTCCGTTAACAGATTTTATTATTTCAAGTTGCTAAAAGTCGATTATTTAGGCAAAATATCATGTTTAAAATAGGTGATATTCTTAATCAACATTATCTTTTAAAACAGTCTTTAGGAACTCCTAAAAATGGCCGACAAACTTGGTTAGCGATCGATTTAGATTCCCATCAATTTGGTTTACTTTGGCGTTGGGAAAAGCTGAATAATGTCGATTGGTTGAATTCTTTAAAACTACTCTTTTTTGGGCGATCACCGCAATATGTCACGCTTAAACTTTTAGCTTTTAGTCCCCAGTTGCAATGGTCAGAATTTAAACTCTTTGAACGAGAAGCCGAAGTCTTACAAACTTTTAATCATGAAAGAATTCCTCGCTATCATTCATCTTTTGAAATTGATTCTAAACAGTTTGGTGATGTTACTTGGTTTGCGATCGTTCAAGAATATTTAACTGGTTGGTCTTTAGCGGAATTATTAGATCAAAATAAAACCTTTAATCAAAAAGATATTAAAAAAATTGCTCAAGAAATTCTAGAAATTTTAATTTATTTACATGAACTAGAAACGCCTATTTTACATCGAGATATTAAACCCAGTAATCTGATTTTAGGAAATGATGGACAGATTTATTTAATTGATTTTGGAGCCGTTCAAACTCAGAAAAATGTGACAGGAATAACGTTTACCGTTGTCGGCACAAATGGTTATGCTCCCTTAGAACAATATTGGGGAAAAGCAGTTCCTGCCTCTGATCTTTATGGTTTAGGTGCGACATTAATTCATCTTTTAACAGGCATTTCTCCTGAAGATTTAATGACTCAAAACTCATCTTTTAAATTAGATAATAAAATACGAATTAATCGAGTATTCAAACAATGGCTAGAAAGATTAATCCATCCTTTACCAGAAAAACGCTATCAGTCTGCTAGAGAAGCTTTAAAAGCATTGTTAAAAATTGATGAAACCCTAACTTTTGGACAAAGAATTATTAAACCCAAGCAAACTCGTATTCAGCTTTTACAATCAGCCGAAAACCTAGATTTACAAATTGCTTCTGGTCAATCTTTTTTCTGGAAAAATCTTTTCTTTTCTTCATCAAAATTTAATTCGGATTCTTGCCTAAATTTGACCCATTTGGGAATATGGAGTTTAACATTATGGAGTTTAGTTATTGTACCAAATTTAATAATTTTAACTAATTTTTTAACAGCCGAAAAATCCTTATTATTTTGGGAAACTGAATTAATTTTAACTCTAAATTTTTTAATAATAATATTGATCTACTTAATAGATCTAATACTTTGGACTTTAGGAAAAACTCAGCTTTCTCTACAATCAGAAAAATATCAAATCCGCAAAACATTTTTAGGGATAACTTATTACAAAAATCAAGGCAAACTTCAGGATATTATTGGTATTTTTCCCCAACTTAATCCCGAAAATTGTCAAGTTACTCTTAATACATCCAGCCAGATTTGTTGGTTAGGTAAAAACTTAGAACCATCAGAAGCAATCTGGTTAACTCAAGAAATTCAAGAATGGCTATATAACCACCCCGAATAAAATTTCTTCAATCTTCGCCAAAGCAATTTCTAAATCATCATTGACAACTTGATAATCAAATTCATGACTTACTTTTAATTCTTCTTTTGCTCGTCTTAATCGTTTGGCGATCGCCTCATCAGCATCAGATCCTCGCCCTCTCAAACGAATCTCTAGCTCTGCCATTGAAGGAGGTAAAATAAAAATTCGCAAAGCTTGAGGATAGTTTTTTTTAACCTGACTGGCTCCCAAGACTTCGATTTCTAATAAAACTTTTTTGCCTTGTTGAATTTGAGAGTTTACCGATGTGCAAGGAGTACCATAATAATTTCCTGCATATTCTGCCCACTCTAGGAGTTCTTCTTTGGCAATCATGGTTTGAAATTGAGCTTGAGTAACAAAAAAATAATCTTTGCCGTCAATTTCAGCCAAACGGGGAGAACGGGTTGTCGCTGACACAGACAGAAATAAATCCGTGTGCCGAGCTAACAATTCCCGCACCAATGTCCCCTTACCAACACCACTGGGGCCTGTCAATACAATTAGTTGACCGATTGACATAAACCTAATTTAGGGTTAAACAGATTCTTTGCTGACAACAAAACGATTTGCAACAGTTTCTGGCTGAATTGCGGATAGAACGACATGGCTAGAATCCATAATAATCACAGCTCTAGTACGACGGCCATAAGTAGCATCAACTAATTGACCACGCTCGCGGGCATCGGTGATAATTCGTTTGATAGGAGCCGATTCTGGGCTGACGATAGCAACGACACGGTTAGCTGAAACGATATTTCCAAAGCCAATATTAATCAATTGTATTTCCATAAAGATTGTAGACGGTTTAACTATGTGAAAAGCGATCACACAAAAGTCATCCTGAGTTTATCGTGAGAGATAGAAGTTCAGAAGCCCAAAAGGTTTCAACGCTGTTGTTTTTCGAGTATTATACCTTTTTATCACAGTTTTCTGGAATTTAAACCGCTTCGCCTCTATCTAAAGATAGATTAATCAGAAAATAGAGGCTATAAAATGGTGTTTCAAGTCTTTTTACCCAACTTTATCAGCATTTTCTTGCTTCAGCAGTCTCCTTAACAACGGCAAAATGGCGATCGCATTTAAAACTTTTTTTAGAAAACACAGATTTTGCTTTTTCGCGCTAATTTTCAACGGCCATTAATGTTAATCTAACGTTGTTGTCATTAAATACATTACTAGGATTTTAGAATATGAAGATGAAAACTTTATTTTTATCATCAGGGATATTTGCCTTGATTGTTGCGACTTCTCCAATTATTCCCCGATTTACCCAAGCAGCTTTAGCCGATACTACACAAAATGCTCAAGGAACGGGAACGAATAAGTTGAATTTGAGCAATGCCCAAAAGGAGAAACTCAAAAAGATTCAAGATTCTGCTAATCAACAAATGGACAAGGTTTTTACGTCTAATCAAAAGTCTCAAATACAAGCGGCTAGACAGCAAAATCAAAAGCCTAATTTAACTTTGAGCAATGAACAAAAAGAAAAAATTAAATCAATTTATCAAGAAACTAAAGCCAAAGTTGATGCAGTATTAACTCCAGCACAAAAGAAACAATTACAGGAAATGCAGTCTTCTAAAAATCAAAAAAATTAGTGATAATGTATTAAGCTATCAGCAATTTTAAAGCAGAAAAGAGACGTTTATTAATTAATTCTTTTGGGCTTTAGCTGATTATTAAAACTGGTTTTCATAAGCGTGAAAGACTAACTTTTTTGTTGTCTCGATAGAAGCATTTATGAGCAACATTCCAGGATAGACTGCATGATGCCAACAGGGATGAATAAAAACTTGGCAACCTTGGGCTGTTTTTTCGGTAGGAAAACCCAGAGATTCTTGAATTAAAGCAGGTAAATTAAAAGCCGTATTTCCTATTTTTGAAAATAAGGGCTTTCCATCTACTGGAAAAATAGTTTCAGTTAAAATATTCTGCTGATTGCTTTGTGATTTTATTTTTTGACTGAGGCGAATAAATTTTCCTAATAGTCGATCTTTTTCATCTTGAATAATCTCTGAATTCTCTAAAAGTGGAAACTTTGCTTGTAGTAAAAATAAGATCAAAATTGGTGAATTTGTTTGCCAATCCCAGTTCCAATCTGGTATTAAAGATTGTCTATGTAATAATAAATAAGTAGTTGGTTTTATTAGATAAATTTCTAGATTAGGGAGAGAAATTAACACGTTTTTTAGTTCCAATTAATGGCTTTTTCACTTTTAAGATCAAATAAATGGATTTTATTGATGGCGATCGCAAGCCAAAGTTTATCTTCTAAATGAATCTTATAATCGGGTGAGATTTTGACCTGAAGCAGAATTTTTGGCTCGGCGATGAGATGAACTAATAAATAAGTTTCATTGCCTAAAGCTTCGACTAAATCAACTTGAACTTGTAAATTTTCTGGGCTGGGTTCACTAACAATAAAATGCTCTGGCCGAATTCCTAATAAGAGCGATCGCCCTGGATAAAAAGAGACAAATGGCTGCCAATATTCTGATAAATTTAAGCGAAAATGAGCATGAGTAATTAATGTTGCTGATTGCACTTCCACTTCAATAAAATTCATCGGCGGTGAGCCAATAAATTCAGCGACAAAACGATTTGCAGGACGGTTGTAAAGATCCAATGGCTGGGCCAATTGTTGAATTTCCCCTTGATACATGACTGCAATGCGATCGCCCATTGTCATCGCTTCTGTTTGATCGTGGGTGACATAAATAGTGGTAATGCCCAATTGATGTTGCAGTTTGACAATTTGACTGCGGGTTTCTGCTCGTAATTTGGCATCAAGATTAGATAATGGTTCATCCATTAAAAAAACTTGAGGATTCCTGGCGATCGCCCGTCCCAAAGCTACCCGTTGTTTTTGTCCTCCAGAAAGTTGTTTTGGTAAGCGATCCAGCAAATGTTCAATTTGTAGCCTGACTGCCACTTCCTGCACTTGTTGCCCAATAATTTTCTCTTGCTCAGAACGATATTGCAAGCTCCTTGGTAAATTGCGAGTTAACCCAGTCAAGATATTTTTTAGCCATTGGGGAAATTTTTGTCCCTTAATTTTATTTTGGGGAGCATTCATCCGCCGTAAGCCAAAAGCAATATTGTCGTACACAGATAAATGAGGATAAAGCGCGTAACTCTGAAACA
>JANNLO010000195.1:0-22083 GCA_031396835.1 Snowella sp. SOY_38_metabat_116 | reverse complement strand
CTGTTTTTCTTGGCCTTGGCTTTGACACTGCTCTATCCTCTTTTTTCATTACTTTCTTTGATTTTAGCTTTTTTTTTAGCTCTACAACTTTCTTTCCTCTTTTTTGAAAATTAGGTCTTTTTTCTTAAGTTGACACCAATGAATAGTAGGAAGTCAAGCGATCTCAGAATAGTGATACAATTATGAAGTCCAAATAGCTGATTTTAAAATAACGATTTTTTATAAAAGAAAATTTAAGCAATGATTACTGCTGAACCTATAATTTTAAATCTAGAAAGCGTTGGCCTCAGCGATGAGCAATTTTTTCATCTTTGCCGAGCGAATAGTCATTGGCAACTAGAACGCACTGCCAAAGGAGAATTAATTATTATGTCACCCGTTGGTGGAATTAGCGGCAATCGAGAAGCGGATTTGATTACAGATTTAAATTTGTGGAATCGTCAAACTCAATTAGGCAAAGTCTTTAGCTCTTCTACTATTTTTCGGCTACCCAATGGCGGCGATCGCTCTCCTGATGCTGCATGGATTGCGACAGAACGATGGGAATGTTTAAATTTGACTGAACAGGAAAAATTTCCGCCGATTTGTCCCGATTTTGTCATTGAATTGCGTTCTCGTACTGATTCTTTGTCCAAACTTCAGGAGAAAATGCAGGAATATCTGGATAGCGGTTTGCGTTTAGGTTGGTTGATTAATCCTCAAGAACAACAGGCAGAAATCTATCGTGCAAATCAGGCTGTTGAAATTGTCCAATTACCAGCAAGTTTATTGGGCGAAACAGTCTTACCAGAATTTGTCTTGGATTTACCTTTTTTCTAACAATAACTTGTAAACCAAAAAGCATTTAAGAGTTGTGCTTTTAATATAATTTTTTTGATGGAGCAACCATGAAGTTGCAAAAAATGACTTGGATCTTGTTGGCGATCGCCGTTTTGCTTGGCGGTGGGTTAGCAATTTATGAAATGAGAAAAAATTCTCAACAGGAAGAAATTAATCAAAAGGAACAAAAACGACTATTTACGTTTCAAAAAAATGATATTCAGTCTATTAAAATTGAAAAATCGAATCAAGTCTTAAAATTTTATCGCGGTTCTGATGCCCAACAAACTTGGAAAATAGACCAATCTGAACCCATTGAAGCGAGTGATTCTGCCCTTTCTTTTTTAGTAAATCTTTTCATAGATAGTCAAAGCGATCGTGCCTTTAAAACAGAAAGCAATCGGTTAAAAGAATATGGATTAGAGCCAGCTTTTGCTAATCTCACCGTACAATTAAAGAATGGTAAAACCCATCAACTTTTTTTAGGCAATCCTGATTTTAAAGGGGATTTTCTTTATGCACTCGTTGATCCCAGACAAACGCTCACTTCTCCTATTACAATTACCCTTGTTTCTCGAACTTTTCAAGATCTGATTAATCGAGATATTAATGAGTGGAAAAAAGCCGATAATAATCTTCAATCTAATCCTTAATCAACAACTATGCAAAATATTCAAAGCTCCCCAAACATTGCTTCTGAAACTATCAACACCGTTGCGATCGCCCAATCTCTGGCGGAACAACTCGCGATCGAACCCAAAGACTGGCATCGACTAAAAGCAAATCGAAAAGCCCAAGCAGGTCAAGAACTGGCAGCCGCCCTCGTCTTTTTACTCAAAGATCAGCCTGAAGAAGCTCTGAGTCATATCAAACAAGCAGCAGGTTGGTTAGATCGTTCAATTTCGGCTCCTCCCTGTCCTTCTCATGGTCATGGTAAATAATTTTTTGTTTGAGCGCGATCGCAATCCCCGTTCTATTCACTGATTAGCAATACTGACTAATATCTTCCCCACATTCATCAGCCAAATAAGAAAGAGCGCGAAAACGCAACATCATCAATTCTTCGTATAAAGGGTTGATTTTGCACAGAGGCGGAATCGTGAGCAAGGTTGTTCCAAAAAGATTGAGCTTACGAGCAAAAGGACATTGGGCGGGGATTAACTTGCAAACTTGATGGGCAAATTCAGGTTTTTTGAATTCAAGATGATTCAGTTTTTCTCGCAAGGGCAACAGAAAATCGGGAAATAGGTTTTTATCTAGAGAAGTGATGGTTTTGGAACTTGTCTCGGTTAACCAACTGTTTAAAATTAGATGACGGATGGTATAAGTAGTAACGCTCATAAAGGATTTTTCTCTCAACAAAGAATAAATTAGCTATGGTTAGCGATCGCGGGAAGACACTTAAGATAATGGGTGTTCCTGAATACAAAGCATTCTTTTCCCTATCTGGTGATAACACATATATTCCAAAATACCAAGCCAATGTCAGAAAACAATCATTAATTTTGTATTAAGAAAAATGTACTTTCTGCGATCCTGTGCATCAAAAAATTATTTGTTAGTAAGGGGAGAACGAGCAATAAACCAAGTTAAAATACCACCTGCGATCGCCATTGTTGCCAGACTCAATAAAACAGGTTGCAAGCCAAATAAACTTTCTGCGACCCCCGCCAACGCTAACGGTAAAGAAAGCGCAATGTTATTGACATTATTTTGTAATCCAAAAACCTTGCCGTGCATGACGGTCGGCGTTTCTACTTGGATCATGGTTTGCATTGGTACACCGACTAAGGAGGCAAAAATTCCCAAAGTTGTAATAATCAACAAGGTCATGACTAAGCTTTTCCCAAAAATCGCCAACCCAATTAAACAAATTCCCATTCCTAAAGATCCCCAGAGTCCTAATTTCGTGGGAGAAAAACGCTGTCCCCAAGATCCCAAGGTAACCGCCCCGATCGCCATTCCTACACCTCCAGATGCCAGCAAAAAACCAAATTGAGTGGCTTTGAGTTCAGGAATATTGGATGCCATGCTGACTGCTAAAACTGATAATGCGGCAAAAATTGAAAACAAAATTAATAATTGAATTACGGCATTGCGAACACGATGATTTCCACTTAAATAACGAATTCCATCTAAAATATCGTCCAGAACGCGAGGATGTTCAATATTTTTGTCTGCTTTTTTTTCTCCTGTCCGCAACCACAATAAAATAAAACCCGCAATAATATAGGAACCGCCGACAACCGCAACTTTACCCAAATCCCAAGTCCCTTGCAGCGGCCCAATCAGTTTATCGGCCCAAGCTAAAAGTGGTTCTCCGATCGCAAACCCAACAATTAAAACAGCCATTGTGGTCAATGTATTGAGGGAATTAGCTGCCAATAGGTGACGACGACGCACAACTAAAGGAAGAGTTGATTGTTCGGCTGGTGCAAAAAATTGGGTCAGGGTTGAAACCAAAAACGTGACTATTAGTAAGGTAATAAAACCCAAAGGCACATTAAAACTATTATGTTCAACGTAACGCCATTTTCTCAGGAAATTTGGTAACCAGGAGACCGAAATAGCGACTGTCTGATTTTTTGTTAACCATAATAAGGGCGGTAAACTGAGTACTAATGCCCCGCGAATGAAATTAGAAATTACTAAAACTTCTTTTTTGGGCCAACGATCCACAAAAACTCCCGCTAAAGAACCAAAGAAAACGGCGGGGATTGTATTGGCAATCATGATAGATGACACCCAACCACTGATAGACTGACCTTCACTTTGATAATGGGTGGAAATAAGGGCAATCATCAGCACTAAATAGAATTTATCCGCCATTTGCGAAAAAATTTCCCCTAACCAAAGTGCCAAAAAGCGGGGATTTCTGAGAACGGGGCCGAATCCCTGATTAGATGAAGTCAAATGGGTTTCCATGACATTAGCCAAAGCTTACTCGGACTGTATAAATATGAATAGATTTCAGACAAGTATGTTTTATCAAACTGAAGCCTGAGAGGGAAAAATTGCTTGATCTTCTCCTCTTCCATTAAACCCTATAAAGATCCTGAAAAGCTTACTCTAAAAGTCGATCGCCCATAAACTATCCACCAGTTCTGCGGCGCGAAAAGTTCGACCAAGGTGATATTGGGCATAGTTTCGTAAAAGATGTTCAATGTTTACCCAGTCTCTTTCTCGAAAAGTTTTTAGGGCGATCGCGGGCAAAATTGTCTTGAGTTCGGGTAAAGAATTGGCACTAAGTTGTTGTAAAAGAGTAACTTCTAGCGCGCGGACTTGAATCGGTTTGGCGATCGCAGTTTGTGATTTGTAACGAGCATTGTTTTTTTTGTTGGAAATAAGTTTTAAGGAATTTTGAGTTTGCATCTCTGCATTTGACGAAATTAATCCTCCTAATTCTGTATTAAAACTAATTCGCCATTGGCTATCACCATAATCTGCGACCAGAGCGGTTTGGGTTAAACAACAATAATGAACTTGGGGCGCGTATCCTGCTAAGGCAAGGAGATGAAAAACGGCTTGGGCAAGGTGAGCATGGAGTGATTCGGTCGGCGTGATTTTTTCTAAGCGGTGTAAATGTTCATTGAATAAACTAAAAAGTTCTGTTTGGGGTTCATTCTCAAAAGCTAAACACAGCACTAATTCGGCTAAATATTGACTAGCAGCTAAAGTGGCAACATTGCGACTTAATTTGGAATAGGTTTCAATGGTTTCGGCTTGGCTAATTTTATCTAGCGATCGCCCTTTATTGATCAAAAATTCATTAACCACAAATAATTCACACCGTCCCCGCAACATCGATTTTGGTCTTCTGGCATCAGGAGCAATGGCTTTGATTAATCCTTTTTCTGGTGAAAGAATCGTTAATAGGCGATCAGCTTCCCCAAAAGGCATTCCTTTTAAAATAATTCCTGTGGCTTTATAGGTTTGATTCATTTTTTTCAAGAATTTCAATTAATTGCGAAACTTTTTTGATATCTTTGTTTCCAAGCGATCTCTCTACGCCACTCGAAAGATCAATGCCATCAGGAGCGAGATAACTAAGTGCCGTTAAAATATTCTCTGGAGTCAAGCCACCCGCCAATAACCAAGGACAAGGCGGATTAAATGTTTTTAAACTTTCCCAAGGCAGAGTTTGGCCAGTTCCTCCCAATTGTTGGGGATGGTAAGCATCGAGTAAAAGAGTATCTACAATTGAATAATAGGCGATCGCATCAGTCAAAGATTCAGATGAGCGAATCCGTAATGCCTTAATAACTTCGCAATGCGGCAAGAGTTTTTTGATTTGTTGACAAAATTCTGGGGTTTCGTCGCCGTGTAACTGAATTCCTGTAAAACCTGTTTTGAGGACAATTTGTTGGATATTTTCTAAACTAGAATTCGCAAAAACCCCAATCGTTTGCATCCCAATCGGTAAATTTTGTAGGATTAATTGACTTTTTTCTAACGTCACATAACGGGGAGAACTGGAAACACAAATAAAACCCAGAGTTGTGATTCCTAATTCTGCGATCGCTCGTCCTTGCGCTGGTTGACAAATCCCACAAATTTTTATTCGCATATTTTTCTAGCGATGAAAATGCCTCAAATGTTAAGTATTCAAACAAATCGCACTTTAAGGTGAAATAAATTTCGTATAATGCCCTTTGTTTATAAAAAGTTTATCAACCTTTATCAACGTCTAGGAGAATTATTTCAATGTACACAATGCAACTATTTTTAGCTCAAGCCATTCCCACCACAAGCAATTGGAATCTTTCAGTAGGAATTATTATGAGTTTTGCTAATCTCTTCGCTGTTATTATCGGCTATTTTGCCATTCAAAATACTGGTAAAGGAAAAGGATTAGCCCTGCCTCAACTCGCTTCAAAAAAAACCTTTGGTTTACCTGAACTATTAGCTACCATGAGTTTTGGGCATATTCTCGGTGCAGGAATTGTCTTAGGATTATCAAGCACTGGCGCACTATAATTCAGATTTTAAAGTTTATAACTTCTAGAATTGTAATATGAGGAGAAAAATGTTTTTGACTGACAATCAACTCCTCTTTTTATCAACTTGCCAAACCACTAAGCTTGTAGTGAAAACTAAGCTTATAATAGAATCAAAGTTTTTTTACAATTGAATCTTAGTGATTACTCTGACTTTATTATTGCCTGGAAAAGCTGTTGCCGTTCAAAACTGGACATTTGAGACTGAATCCTTGGTGAGAATTGGACGGGCCACAGACAATGATGTTGTGCTTTATAGTGCGGTGGTTTCTCGACATCATTTAGAGATTAGGCGTGGGCATTCGGGCTGGGAAGCAGTAAATGTTGGCGCGAATGGAACTTATATTAATGGCAAAGCGATCGACAAAATATCAATAATCGACGGCATGATTGTTCGATTAGCAACTTCAGGCCCCAAAATTCAAATTCATGTTGAAGCGGAAGAATCCCCTGCCCAACGCCATTTAGCAAATTTACAAAAACAAATGCCGCCGACTCAAGATCCGCCCCATGACACCAACAAAGAAACTCTGGTTAGTTAGAGGACGGATTGCTACTTTCGAGCCACATTCACTTTTTAAGCTGTAACTTTGGCGATCGCCTTATCCAAAAGAACTATTGCCTGTTCAACCTCAGTTTCCGAGACAATCAAGGGAGGAACAAAGCGTAAAACTTTTGGCCCAGCAGGAGCGAGTAATAAACCTTCCGTCAAAGCGGCATTGACAATTTCAATAGAAGTTACATTGCTATCTGCACTAATTTCCATACCATTAATCAATCCCCAGCCTCGAACATCGGTAAATAAAGGATTATATTTTGTTGCTAATTCCTGAAGACGCGATCGCAATTGTTCTCCCCGTTCCTGTGAATTTTTAAGTAGATGATCCTGTTCAATAGTATTTAATACCGTTAATCCAGCAGCACAAACTAGGGGATTTCCGCCAAAAGTGCTGGCATGATTACCTGGTTCAAAGACATCACAGAATTTTTTACACATCATCGCTCCGATAGGAATACCGCCCGCTAGTCCCTTGGCACTGGTGAAAATATCAGGTTCAACGCCCAAATTTTCATAACCCCAAAGTTTGCCTGTTCGACCCACACCGACTTGCACTTCATCAAATACCAACAAAATATCATTCTGGTCACAAATTTGACGTAAACGTTGAAAATACTTGATTTCTCCTGGACGAACGCCGCCTTCTCCCTGGAGAGGTTCTAGCATGATGGCCGCCACCCGACGATTGCCTTCATCTAAATCAGTAATTGCATCCTCAATCGCGCCAATATCGTTGTAGGGAACATAGGCAAAACCAGGAACTAGGGGTTCAAAATGTTTTTGATATTTGGGTTGGCCTGTTGCGGTAATTGTTGCTAGGGTGCGTCCATGAAAACTATCTTTAGCCGTTAAAATATAGGGATGTTCAAGAAAATCTAGGACAGTATGGGCATATTTACGAACTAATTTAATAGCTGCTTCATTGGCTTCGGCTCCCGAATTGCAAAAAAAGACGCGATCGGCACAGGAATGCTCCACAATCCACTTAGCTAACTCGCCTTGTTCAGGAACATAATAAAGATTGGAAACATGGTGTAACTTTTGGATTTGCTCAGATACGGTTTTAATTAAAGCAGGATGGGCATGACCCAAGGTACAGGTCGCAATTCCTGCTACAAAATCTAGATATTCTTTGCCATCCGTATCCCAAAGACGACAACCTTTCCCTTTTTCGATCGCGATCGGAAATCGTCCATAGGTATTCATGACATAGGTATTGAAATCCTCTTGATTAAAAGAACCAGAAGCGTTAGAAATAGATTTGGGGGAAACTTCAGAACTTTGAAGCAGTGTTGTTTGGCTCACAATTAATTCTCCAGATTGGAATTGCAATAAAGACTTTTAGGAATTGTACTCAGAATTGAGGAGAAAAGTTGTTCATTTCGATCCAAAAATTAATCTGATCTTAAATCGACTTACACTTTTTCGGGACGTATTTTCAAAAACTCAAGAGATTAATACTGATGCTAAATACCAGAGATCAGCAAATTCGTCGTTTTCATCGAGAGTTTTTAGGAGGAATTATTGCCTTCGTCGGGGTATTTTTCCTGGGAACATTCTGGTTTCGTTTTGTGGAAAAGTGGACATGGGTTGATTCGGCTTATATGACAACGAGTACCTTGGCAACAGTTGGTTTTGGGGAAATTCATCCTCTAGATGCCAAATCTCGTTTGTTTACCATTGTCTTAATTTTCATGGGAGTGATTACCATTGGTTATATGGTGAATCGCTTTACCGAAGCGTTTATTCAGGGATATTTTCAAGAAGGTATTCAACAGAGACAGGAGCGACGAATTTTGGAAAAATTAACAGATCATTATATTCTTTGTGGTTTTGGACGAATAGGTTGCCAAATTGCTATGGAATTTCAAATGGAAGGCATTAATTTTGTAATTATTGAAACCGATTCTGCTCAAGTTGCAAAGGCAAAAAGTCTGGGGCATCAAGTTCTAGTTGGTGATGCGACTTTGGATGAATGTTTATTAGCCGCGAAAATTGACCAAGCGATTTGTATTGTGGCAGCTTTGACTTCTGATGCAGAAAATCTTTATACGGTTCTGTCTGCCAAAACTTTGAATCCTAAAATTCGCGCGATCGCTAGGGCAAGTACAGAAGAAGCGGTCAAAAAATTACAACGGGCGGGAGCAGATGAAGTTGTTTCACCCTACATTACAGGCGGAAAAAGGCTGGCAGCAGCAGCGTTAAGACCGCAAGTAGTGGATTTTGTAGATGGGATCTTAACAGGGGCGGATCGTTCTTTTTATATGGAAGAATTTCGCATCGAAACGGCAACCTGTGATTATATTGGACAAACCTTGAGTCAAGCCAGATTACGTTCTCAATCGGGAGCATTGGTTTTAGCTATTCGCAGAGCAGATCGCAATTTAATTGTGGGGCCAATGGGAGACACGGTGATGCTAGAAGGAGATTCTCTAATTTGTCTGGGAACGGTTGAACAATTACGGAATTTAAATGAAATTTTATGTCCTATAAATGCTCCTACTTTACGTTTACCTCATCAGAATAAACATAATAATTTTAAAACCCATATTCCTTTTGTCTAAACATCGTTAATTTAGGCGATCGCAGCAATAAAAAATCAAGTTTTAGTTACTTTTAGATCTCCTAATCTTGATGTTTATAAACCCTAACCAATGCGACTAAGAAAGGCTTTTAGGCGATCGCTTTTAGGTTTAGTAAAAACATCATTAGGGTGTCCAGATTCTTCTACAATGCCTTGATTAAAAAAGAGAACTTTATTAGAAACTTCACGAGCAAATTGCATTTCATGGGTAACAACTGCCATCGTCATTCCTTCTTCTGCTAACTGTTTCATTACATTCAAAACTTCTCCGACTAATTCAGGATCAAGTGCGCTAGTAGGTTCATCAAATAATAAAACTTCTGGCTTCATGCAAAGTCCTCTGGCGATCGCAACTCGTTGTTTTTGTCCCCCTGAAAGTTGATCAGGATAAGCTTCTGCTTTTGCTTCTAAACCTACTTTTTCTAAATAAGTTAAAGCTCGTTCTTTGCATTCTGTTAAAGATAATTTTAAAACTTTTTTAGGAGCCAACATTAAGTTTTGTAGAACTGTTAAATGGGGAAATAAATTGAAATGTTGAAACACCATTCCCACTCGTACTCGCAATTTACGTAATTCACTTTGACTAACATTTTGTTCAGATAAATCTACTCCAGCAACACTTAATTTGCCACCACTAATCACTTCCAAACGATTTAAGCAACGCAGAAAAGTACTTTTTCCACAACCAGAAGGGCCAATAATCGAAATTACATCACCTGGATACATGGAACCATTAACTCCTTTTAAAACCTGCAATGAGCCAAAGTTTTTTTGAAGATTGTCACAAACGACGATGGGAAGAGCGGCTGTCATTGGCAATTTTCCTGATAAATTATTACTCTTTTTAAAGTATCTAAAGTTTTTATCATTGATTGTATATTAAATTACATTCTTTACGGAGTTAAACATGAATACTGATGGAGAAACCTAACACGAAAAAAGATTTTAAGTTGGTTTTAGTTAAAAATTTGATTGAGGAGAAAGCTTTTATTAATATGAATATTTTAAAGTATTTAGGTAATTTTCGTTACTTAATTTTATCAATTTTAGGCTTGTTTATAATACTAGGATTACAAATTATTCCTGCTGTTTCCCAAGATTCTAATAAAGCTTTTATTGTTGCGACAGAACCGACTTTTCCTCCCTTTCAAATGATAGATAAAAGTACGGGAATCTTAACGGGTTTTGATGTTGATTTAATCAAAGCCATTGGTAAGGAAGTTGATCTCAATGTTCAGATTGAAAGTCTGCCCTTCGATGGAATTATTCCTGCCTTACAATCTGGCACAATCCAAGCAGCCATTAGTGGGATTACGATTACCGCAGATCGAGCTAAATCTGTGGCTTTTTCTAGTCCTTATTTTAAAGCGGCATTAGCGATCGCAGTCCGAGAAAATAACGATAGCATTAAAAATGTAGAAGACCTAAAAGGTAAAAGAATTGCGGTACAAATTGGAACAACGGGAGCAATGGAAGCCGCTAAAGTTCCCAACGCAGAAATTGTTACTTTTGATTCTGCTGCGATCGCTCTTCAAGAACTGGTTAATAACAAAGTTGATGCAGTAATTAACGATGGCCCAGTGACCCTTTTTGCCATCAAACAAGCAGGATTAAGAGGGGTTAAAATTGCAGCAGAATTGGGAACTGAAGACTATTACGGGATCGCTATGCCCAAAGCTCGTTCTGAAGCACTCAACCTCAATCGATCGCTGATTAACTACGGACTTTTTAAAGTAATTGAAAACGGAACTTATCGGGCAATTTATCAAAAATGGTTTGGTGCTGAGCCGCCTTTTCTTCCCCTCGTAGCTCCTTCTGTGATCGGAACCGCTGATGCGATCGCGGTAAATGAAGCTGGCCAAAGCGAAAATTTTTTTATAGCTCTCTTCCGTAATCTTATTCGTGGTGCTGGTGTTACTATTCTCTTGACAGTTTTTGCTGTTTTCTTTGGCTTGATTGGTGGAACATTAGTAGCTCTTGGATTGCTATCTCCCGTTAACATTATTCAATGGTTCTTCCGTATTTATGTGGAGTTTTTCCGAGGAACTCCTATGCTTGTACAACTCTTTATTATTTACTTTGGTTTACCAGGTCTATTTCAAGAAATTGGTTTGCAATGGACATTAGAACGCTTTCCTGCGGCGGTGATTGCTCTCAGTTTAAATGTAGCAGCTTATCTCGCTGAAATTATTCGGGGTGGCATTCAATCCATTGATTCAGGGCAATCAGAAGCCTGTCAATCTTTGGGAATGAGTCCTTTTCAGACCATGAAAGAAGTCATTTTTCCCCAAGCCTTTCGACGTGTTTTACCGCCCTTGGGCAATGAGTTTATTACCTTAATTAAAGACACCAGTTTAACTGCGGTTATTGGTTTTAGTGAACTATTTCGAGAAGGTCAATTAGTAGTTGCCGTTACTTACAAATCCTTTGAAGTTTATATTGCAGTTGCTCTGGTTTATTTAGTTTTAACTAGTCTTTCTTCTTTCTTCTTTAAATGGTTAGAAACCTACCTTGATCCTGTTGGTCAGGCCAAAAAGAAAGCCGCTTAGAAACATAATTTATCTTAATTTATTTTATAATGTGGGGAGTTTGTGTCATGTTAAAAGTTCTAAATAAAGCCTTGGCAATTAGCTTGTTTACTTTAGGAGTAAGTTCTTTTTTTACAGAAATTGTCTCAGCCAATGAGAATAACTTTAAAGCAATTAAAGTGTCACAGCAACAGTCTTCTGTAATAACAACAAAGCGAAAAAGCTTACAACTGAAGACGTTTCAAGATAGCAGTTTGAAGAACGATATGGGACAAATTAATAATGTCTCAAGTCTCAATTCCTCCTCGATGAATCAAGTCACAAGTGTTAATGAACTGAGAGATGTGCAACCGACGGAATGGGCCTACGAAGCACTGAAAAGTTTGGTAGAACGCTATGGTTGTATTGTTGGTTATCCTGATCGCACCTTTCAAGGAAATCGCGCCTTGAGTCGTTGGGAATTTGCCGCAGGATTAAATGCTTGTATGAATGTGATGGAACGTTTATTACAAGAAAATGTAACAGTCTTAAGAGAAGACATCAAAAAACTTCAACAATTAGCCCAACAATTTGAACAAGAATTAGCTGCTTTAGGTACAAGAGTTGATAATCTAGAAGCTCGAACTGCTTATTTAGAAGATCACCAATTTTCGACTACAACGAAACTCAATGGCGATGTGATTTTAGTTTATTCAGGAGTAGGAGGAGCAGAACAAGCAGACGGGCCACCAAATCAACCGATTCAAAATGGACAAATTACTGCTAATTACCGATCGCGAATGAATTTTGATACCAGCTTTACAGGAGAAGATCAACTCCGAGTCAGAATCCAAACAGCTAACTATTTCTTAGGAAGGGCGGGCAGTAATTTGACCGACTTTAACTTTAGTGTTGCTAGTGATAGAAACGTTCCCCAGGTTAATAAATTGCAATATCGTTTTCCGATTGGCGATAGTTTGACAGTTTGGATCAATGGCGCAAAAATTACCCTAGATGATGTTGCTGATCCTTTAGCTCCTTTTACCAATTCCTTTACTGATGGCGCTTTATCTTTCTTTGGTGCGATCGCCCCGATTTATTTACTTAGTGATAACATAGGGCCAGGCGCGGGAGCTTCCTATAGTTTTAGTAAAGAATTGAATCTAGGAGCCTTTTATTCAGCAGGAAAAGGATATAGTCCCGAATCAGGAAAGGGTCTGTTTAATGGACAATATGTAGCAGGAACTCAACTAACTTATTTACCTTCTGCTGACACAGGAATTGGCATTGCTTATACTCATCAATACATTCCTCAGAATCAATATGATAGCTTTGGCGTTGCAGGATTTACGGGTTTAGCGAATGCAGATAATCCCTTTAGCTTTACCAATCGTAATAACTTTGGTGATGGTAATGCAACTTCTTCCGATAACGTTGCTTTAATGGCAACTTGGCGAATTGCTCCTGGCTTTAGTATGGAAGGTTGGGGAATGTACACTAGTGCCTATGCTGAAGGTGGTGAAAGAGATGGAGATAGTGCAGATATTTGGAACTGGAAAGTTAGTTTCGCTTTTCCTGATTTGTTTCAAGAGGGAAATTTAGGTGTAATTTCAGTGGGTCAACCTCCCTACGCCGCAACTCTTAGTAATAACAATAATCTGCCTGACGTAACTCCTTCAACAACTACCGCTCCCTGGTTTGCAGAAAGCTTCTATGTGTTTAAGTTGAATGACAACATTTCGATTACACCAGGGCTTTGGGTAGGAACGAGTCCTGCAAATGGTCGTGATCCCCTTTGGATCGGGGCAATTCGGAGTAGCTTTAAATTTTAAAATAATTACCAACTTTGAACTACAGTCAAGCTCAGCAATAAAAAATCGAGTTCTCGAAAAATTCAAAAGATTAGTCTATAATTTGGGATCGTGATGTAATTTGCTAGATCGTGTTGAATTCCCATAAAAAAAATCAAGCACTCAAAAAAAAACGACCAATTGGCATTGATTTATTTGCTGGGGCGGGCGGACTTAGTTTAGGCTTTGAACAAGCGGGATTTGATGTGATGGCGGCGGTGGAAATTGACCCAATCCATGCGTCCATTCATCAATTTAATTTTCCTAATTGTGTGGTTATTCCCCAATCCGTTGCCGATTTAACGGGTGAAATGATCAGAAAAAAAGCTAAAATCGGCGATCGCAAAATTGATGTGGTCTTTGGTGGCGCACCTTGTCAGGGATTTTCACTAATTGGACAACGAGCCTTTGATGATCCGCGCAATCAATTGGTGAAAGACTTTGTTCGCCTGGTCAAAGAATTGGATGCGTCTTATTTTCTGTTTGAAAATGTTAAAGGATTAACCGTTGGTCGTCATCGTCAATTTTTAGAAGAAGTGATCACCGAATTTGCCGCCATTGGTTATCAAGTGCGATCGCCTTGGCAAGTTCTTAATGCTTCAGCTTACGGTGTTCCCCAGGAACGAGAACGTTTAATTTTGTTAGGCGCGAAAAAAGGCTTAGAACTTCCCAATTATCCCCAGTCCATCACTCAATCTGCCAAAAAAACCAAAGGAAATTTACCCATTGGCCCGACTTGTCAGGATGCTCTCGAAGATTTACCCGAAGCCGAAGATTACGAAATTTTATTCGATCAAGATCATGTATTAACAGATAATTGGGGCAAACCAAGCTATTATGCCCAACAAATGCGTTGTTTAGAATCAAATTTTTGGGAATTTAGCCATCCTCGCTTTTGGGAAAAAGAACTTTTAACCGCCAGCACCAGAACCAATCACACTGATATTTCCCGTCGTCGCTTTGCTGCCACACTTCCAGGAAAGATTGAACCCATTTCTCGATTTTTTCGGCTACCTCGTCAAGGTGTTTCCAATACATTGCGGGCAGGAACCGATGCTTCTCGTGGAGCATTTACCAGTCCTAGACCCATTCACTACGAAAAAGCTCGTTGTATTACCGTCCGAGAAATGGCCCGTCTGCATGGTTTTCCCGATTGGTTTCGTTTTCATTCCACCAAATGGCACGGAGCCAGACAAATTGGTAATGCCGTTCCGCCTCCCCTTGCACGAGCGATCGCCTCTGAAATCATGAAAGTATTAGAAATTAAACCCAGTCAACCTCAAGAAATTATTACCTTGGGCGATCCCAAATTATTGCAAATGGTCATGTCTGAAGCGGCTCAATACTGGGGCGTTCCTAATCCGATTGGAAAACGCGATCGCCATAGTGGCGCAAAAAAAAGAAAACAAGAGGATATTGAACGTTTATATTTATCTATTGAGGCAACAAAAAATGAGTAACCCTTCTTCCAGTCAAAACCGTTATAAAACGTTAATAGAGAAAATATTTTTTGATAAATACCATAAATCAGCTACTGAATTGGCATTTAAGCGAACAGATCTTGAAATAGCAGCAAAAGAACTTTCTATCAATTTACCCAAAAATTTAGGTGATATCGTCTATTCGATACGTTATCGAACATCAATGCCACAGACAATTATCAATACACAACCAGAGGGCATGGAATGGATTATTGAAGGAAGTGGTCGCGCTCTTTATTCTTTTAAACTTGTAACAATAAATCGTATTATTCCTAATTCTGAACTCATCGCAATAAAAATTCCAGATGCAACTCCAGAAATCATTGCTTTATATTCACTTTCTGATGAACAAGCCTTGCTTGCTAAAGTTCGTTATAATCGCTTGATTGATATTTTTCTTGGAGTGACTAGCTACTCTTTGCAAAATCATTTACGTACTACTGTCACTGGGATTGGTCAAATTGAAATTGATGAAATTTATGTTGGAATTGATCGACAAGGATGTCAATATATTATACCCGTGCAAGCGAAAGGAGGTACGGATAAGTTATCAGTAGTTCAAACAAAACAAGACTTATTATGCTGTACTGAAAAGTTTCCTCGACTTATTTGTCGTGCAATATCAACACAATTTATGACTGATAATTTGATCGCATTGTTTGAATTGACAGTTGAGAATGATCAAGTAAAAATCATTGATGAAAAACACTATCTCTTAGTTTTAGGAGATGATATTTCGGCAGTCGATTTAGCAAATTATCAAACCTTCAGATTCCGTTAAACAAGAAATACGGATAAAATTCAGGAATTAGTTGTCAATTTTACCTTCAATCAAGTTGTTCTAGTCGATGCTTTGATTATTGACACTTTAAGCAAATAAGGGTTTCTGAGCTTAACTCTAAAAATTGTGGTTTAAAATTGACAGAATTTTCTGAAGCACGAGTCTGTTAATCAGGCGGACTTTAGATATGATATATTTTGTATAATTACAGTATTAGGGATTACTTCCCTCGAAACCCTACATTTTATTGTTAGAAACTGTGAAATTCCTGACGCAACGCTTGCGAAAACCCGATAAACTTGCTTCCAAACTCTTTCATCAAGCTCATCTGAGCGACTGGATTCTCAAAAGACACCGACGAGCTAATATCCAAGCTTAATTGAATTCAGTAAATATTTTGAAGAGTGTTTTGAGTGAAACGTTATCGAATTTTAGGAGAACCCTATGTTACACCGCAAGATTTATCAATTTTGTACAGATGGTCAGGAAGTATGCGTATTTTTAAGAGATCAACAACGTTGGCTTGAAAACGCTCGTATAATTTCTCTAGAAGGAGATTTAGTGACTATTCGTTATGAAACCGAAGAAGACGACGAAATTAGTGCTTGGGAAGAAATAGTTCGTCTGGAAAGTATCGGAGCAGTGAGTCGTAAATTATCCTCCGTTTCTCGATTAAATTCAGAACTATTAATTTCAGATGACTGCCCTGAATCAGAACAAATTTATGCCCGTTATCCTGAAGCCAATGTGGAAGATGATGAAACAGATCCAGAATAAGATTTTTTCTTAAATAATTTCTGATATAAAAACTCTCAATGCTTCTCATTTCTTAATTAATCTTTGATTGTTCAACTTCCCCTTGCCTGTAAAATAGAAGCAATCAATTGTTTTAGTATCTGGAAAAAGTAAAAATGGGCGAAATAATGCTTGAACAAAGGAAGTCAACCAAGCTTGATCTTACTTCCTACCTCCAAGATAAAAAGAAACTCGTCGAGATTGCCCTCGAAGGGTCACTTCCCATCATTCGGCCAGAAAAAATTTATGAAGCAATGCGTTATTCTTTGTTGGCGGGCGGAAAACGTTTAAGACCAATTCTCTGTTTAACAACCTGTGAACTTCTCGGTGGCACAATAGAAATGGCAATGCCAACGGCTTGTGCTTTAGAAATGATTCATACCATGTCGTTGATTCATGATGATTTGCCCGCAATGGATAATGATGACTATCGTCGCGGTCAGTTGACGAATCATAAGGTTTTTGGAGAAGATATTGCAATTTTGGCGGGAGATGGCTTGTTGGCCTATGCTTTTGAATTTGTGGCAACTCAAACTGAAAATGTGGCTCCTAAAAATATTATTGAGGTAATTGCTCGTTTAGGTCGCACGGTGGGAGCGGCAGGTTTGGTCGGGGGTCAGGTTCTAGATTTAGAATCGGAAGGAAAAACCGATATTACGGCAGAAGTCTTAACTTTTATTCATACCCATAAAACGGGAGCTTTATTAGAAACTTCGGTGGTGTCGGGCGCGATTCTGGCTGGGGCTGGCGAAGAAGATGTGCAAAGACTCTCTCAATATGCTCAAAATATTGGGCTGGCATTCCAGATTATTGATGATATTCTGGATATTACGGCAACCCAGGAGGAATTGGGCAAAACGGCAGGGAAAGATTTATTGGCACAAAAAGCAACTTATCCAAGTCTTTGGGGGATTGAAGAATCCAGAAATCAAGCTCAACAGTTGGTTGATTCTGCTATTGAAAAATTAGACCGCTACAAAGATAAAGCTCAGCCTTTGAGAGCGATCGCCCAATATATTGTCAACCGTAAGCATTAAACCCTTTTTTATCGATTTTTTATGCAGGAATTAGGCAATATTTTTCAGAATCAAGCTCTCGCGGTTTCCTTGACCGCCTGTTTTATTGCTCAGGGACTCAAGGCGATGATCGATATTATTCGCAATGGCAAGGTCAATATTCGGACACTTTTTTCGACAGGAGGGATGCCCAGCGCGCATTCGGCTCTAGTGGGTGCTTTGGCGACAGGAATTGGGCTTCAGATGGGTTGGGCTAGTAATGAATTTGCGATCGCAGCTTTATTTGCCGTGATTGTTATGTACGATGCGGCGGGAGTGCGTCAGGCAGCAGGAAAACAGGCTCGTATTTTAAATCAAATTATTGATGAATTATTCCAAGAAGGTCATAAATTAAACGAAGAAAGATTAAAAGAATTGTTGGGCCATACTCCGACTCAAGTTTTAGTGGGTTTGGCCTTGGGCATTAGTATTGCCATTTTGGGTTCTCGTTTCTAGCCATTTATTTTTCTGTCCAACTACTCCGCCAAGCATTTTCAGCTTCTACAGTTAAATGTTCTCGTTGCAATTGACGATATTGTTTGCCTAGTTTAGTTAATTGTTCTAAAAAGTTGCGTAATTGTTTGCGATTATGGCTTAAATTTGGGTTGTTAAATTCAATTTCTGTTAGTCGTAAATGAATGGCACTAATTTTTGTGATGGAGATATTTTCAGGTATTTCATCATTTTCGTCATCATCCTCGTCTTCTTCATTATCGTCATCATTAGATAATAATCGTTCAGACTTGGCTTCTATAATCAAAGTCAAAATATTAGGAGTTCCAGGGCGATTTATTCCTATGCTGTTTTCTTCAGCTTGGACTGCCATTTCTAAAACTTGGGGAGGAATTTTGTTGGATAAAATTGCGGCTCCTTGTAACAAGAAATTAGCTTCTTTAGAAAGTTTTTCTAAGGTTTCATGAATGCTATGTTCAACGGATTGATTCCATTGGAGTAAATCCTCAGGATTATTAATAGTTATTAAGGCAGATTTTGGCTTGCTTTCATTCAAATCTGGACCGGATATTTCAGATAAATTATTTTCCTCATCTTCATTTATTTCAGGTATTTCAGTTAATAATTCCGCATTATTTTGCAAAAATTCAAATAGATAATTCTCAAATTTTCCTGCTAATTGACGAAATTTTTCTTGTAATCGTTGACGTTGATTAAAAGTAAGTCTTAAAAAAGCATCGGGATAAATTTGAGTACAAAGATGATGGGTTGCAAAGATTAATTGTTGTTCCACCGATTGACCTAATAATTTTAAATAGTCGCGATAAAAACGCTGAAATTCTTTAAAAAAATCTGAGGTTTCTGTTTCGATTTTACTGATTCTTTCTTCGACATTAAAAAGCGATCGCGCCATAATAAATAAAATTAGCTAATGATAATAAAGGTTAAAAAAACGAATTTAGATCAATAAATCTGCCTGGATAAACTTAGAGTAAACCAGGAACTTTGTGATAAATATCTTCAATTGAACCACGATAATTCACACTCAAAAATGTTACTTCTTCTCCCACAGAATAGATTTTTTCTGTCCACACTCCCGAAGAATCACGCCGATAACATTCAATTTTCTGCTGGTTTTGGTGGATAAGAACATACTCATTTAAAGTAGGACAAGTTTGATAATCCGTGAATTTTTCGCCTCGATCAAACGCTGCCGTCGATTTTGATAACACTTCAATTAAGAGAATAGGATACAAAATAAAATCATCGGTATTATTAATTTCTCTTTCATTACAGACAACTGCAATGTCAGGATAATAATAACAATTTGCTGCTTCTAATCTGACTTTAATATCTGATGTTAGAACAAGACAAGGACTATCATTTAAATGATTGCCTAAAATTTTGACTAAATTACTGGATAAAACAATATGAGATTTTTTTGCCCCTACCATTGCATAAATTTGTCCCTGCCGATATTCATGCTTGATCGGACTAACTCTTTCTCCTTCTAAATAGATTTCGGGAGATACATAAAAAGATTGGCAATTTGTGACCATGATTAATGTATTTTCGTCATTGCTTGAACACCCATTTTAAATTAATTATACTTTACAAAACTCGACTGAAATACTCACGATATAAATTGCATCGCGGAATAACTTGATTGTCTTGGTGGTGTATTAATCCCATGCTGTGTAATTTGTAAACCTGCATTGAATTTAAAGCTACAGGTTCGCTCGATAAAACCACCCGTTTAAACTCTTCTGCTAATAAAGGAACTTGTTGTAATGTCTGTAAATTTTGTCGGATATGGGATTGATAAATGCTAACTTCTGTCGGAGCTTCTTGTAATAATTGCTCTAAATTCATTTTTTGGGTAGCCATAATATAAAAAGCTAAGGAGATTAAATAGGGATGTCCGCCCACCATTGTCATTAATTTTTCTATTCCAGCCTTTTGTAAATTTAAGCCATAAACCTTGGATAACTCAAAAATCTGTGTTGCATCAAATTCTAGTAATTCTAGAGGAATTCCCGCATTAAAAGGAGATTGATTGATATCTAAAGGAATATAGGATTCTGTTGAATGGGCCAGCACTAAGCGTAATTGTCGCCAACGATGGGCTGTTTTGCCTTTTTCATGCCAGCTTCTTAACATTCCTAAAAAATCTTCAACGACTTCAGTATGAGAAAAAAGACAATCTACGCTATCTAATCCTAATACCAAAGGACAATCAATTTCTGCTAATAAATATTCTTCAAAATAAACGGTGCAATTATCGTTACTGCCTAAAATTTCTGTGTCCCAATAGTCATTTAAGCAGTTTTCTAACTCCAATTGTCGTCCTATCATGACGCAAAACCAGCGCAAAAATTTATCTAAATTGTTAATAATACTTCGTTCAACGGAGCTTAAATCAATGTGTGCTGTTTGATAACTATAAACTTTTCCTTGGGCTAAAATTCTGTTGATTAAGGAGGTTTTTCCCATTTTCATTGGAGCTTTAATCCGCAAAAGAGAACCCGATTTTTTAATGACATCAAAACAAAGAGCATCAATTCCTTCACGTTCTAGATATAAGGGAGAATCCAAAGGAACTGAGCCTTCAGGAAAGGTTAAATTGAGATTGACCAAGGATAGTTTGGGAGAGTCGGCGATCGCGTTATTGCTTTTATTAGAAAGAGAATTAAAACCTAATTGTTTTTGAGCCGAGCGTTTTAGTGCATTTTTAAAGTTTTTCTTGGTTACAGTTTCACCAAATGATTCTGATAGTTTTTGCCATAATTCGGGGCCAATATTTCCCCTTAAATAATTGACCGTCATAAAATGAATTTCTGCCATATTTTCATAGGTTAATCCGTCCCAAGAACCTTGAAGAACCAAGATTTCCACATCTTTTAAATGTTTGCCACAATGGTTAAAGACAGCTTGATCCGCCGTTTTTTTAGCTTGTTCCCAAGTAAACTCTGAATCTTTATTCATAGCGATCGCCGAAAACATGGAAAATGTATCGTAAACATTAAAGGTAAATAGGCTTTATTCTGGCAAGAAATTATTGTTGTCTTGATAAAAATATAAATTACTTATTTTCGTCCAATAAAATTCTAAAATTAGAACGGACTAGAGTTAGTTTGAAGAGAATAAAAAATACTAAGTCTTTCTAAAAGTAAAGAATAACTGCCTTTATCTGACACAGCTTTTTATTTTTTTAATATTGCCTCTTTTAGAATAACAGTTCCTTGCTCTGTAACTTAATTTTTTAATGAATAGAGTGAATAACCCCGCCATAAGCCTTAATCTTTTTTCGTGTTGCCTTTTTTCGATGTTAAAACAAAACTTAGGTTTAATTATTTTAGGATTTATCTTTTTTAATCCTCTGCGGGGAATTGCCCAAAATCCTGTTTCTCCCTTAATTCCTAGTCGGATTCTCACTCCCAGACCTTCACAACAACCTTTGCCTCTCCCAGAAGTTATTCCCAGCCCATCTCTAGATTTACCCATTCCTCAGATAATTCCGCCGAATTTACCAAATATTCCAGGCTCAATTCTGGTTGACAAGTTTCAATTTGTAGGAAATACCGCATTTGATGATGAACAATTAAAAGAAATAACCGCGAATTTTCTCAATCGACCAATTACTTTCGCCGAATTATTGCAAGCTGAAGCCGCCATCACAAAATTTTATATAGATGCGGGATATATCAATTCTGGTGCAATTATTCCTGCTAATCAAACATTTTCGGGCAAGGGCGCAGTGATAGTCATGCAAATTATTGAAGGCAGTTTAGAAGATATTCGCGTGACAGTTGGCGGTAAATTAAATCCTGAATATGTTCGCAGTCGTTTGGCGATCGCCACTGAAAAACCTTTCAATCAAAAACAATTATTAGAAGCACTGCAATTATTACAACTTAATCCCCTGATTAAATCTATTTCAGCAGAAATTTCGGCGGGTTCTGTCCCTGAATTAAGCTCTTTATCCGTCAATGTTACCGAAGCCGACACATTTGATTTGGAACTTTTTAGCAACAATGGCAACGTCAAAAGTATTGGAAGTTGGTCAAGGGGATTGCGTATTAGCGAAGGAAATTTATGGGGGATCGGAGATGCAGCAAGCTTGGAATATGCCAATAGTGATGGCAGTAACGGGATTTATGGAACCCATACTCACTAAGGTATTCGGGTTGGAAGTTGGGATC
>JANNLO010000191.1:0-7239 GCA_031396835.1 Snowella sp. SOY_38_metabat_116 | reverse complement strand
TGATCCTGATCTGCCCCATGAATCTGTCAAAGAAATCACCAGAAACGGCTATGAATACAAATTACCAGATCAAGAGCAAACCTTAATTTTGCGGAGTGCCCAAATTATTGTTGTTAAAAACAAGTAGATCATCAAGCAAATTAGGAGATTTTAAAAAATGGCAGACAATGAACTCAATCCCGTCCTTGGCATTGACCTCGGCACAACCTTTAGTGCGATTGCCCGTTGGCACGAAAAACGTCGAGAACCACGTCACTATCAACACAAAACAAATGGCGACACCCTGCAATCTGTCGTTTACTGCGATCATAAGACATCAGAAATTTTAGTCGGAAAACTCGCTTACAGGAAAGGATTTGTTAATCCTGAGAATGTTGTGGTCGGGATAAAACGAATGATGGATGACGCATCGCAGGTCATCTCAATTGGCGGCAAAAATTTCTCCCCTATTGAGCTTTCTGCCAAGATTTTGCAAGAGCTATATCAAGATGTTGCCAAGCAATTTGGTGACGGAACTAAGTTCAAAAGTCGTGGCACAATTGTCACAGTCCCATATTATTTTAAAGCTCATCAATGCGAACACACCAGAAAAGCTGCCGCGATCGCTGATATCAACTGTATTGGTATAATTCAAGAACCAATTGCCGCCTCTCTCGCCTATGCGTGGCAATTAGTCCAAGATCGCCCCGACGAAGAAATTAAAGAGAATATTTTAGTATTCGATCTTGGTGGCGGTACATTTGACTTAACCTTGTTTTGCTTACACCAAACACCTGAAAAGTTGTTGTTTGAAGTATTGGCAACAGGTGGAGACGATCGCTTAGGAGGAATGGATTTCGATGAATGCTTATACAACTTAATTTTAAAAAAGGGAGGTGTGAGTCTAGCAGGATTATCAGATATTGAGCAGAAAAAGGCTAGACAGAAAGTAATGGAGCAAGCGGTTGAAGCCAAAATTACTTTGTCTTCTGCTGATGACACCTATGTTACTGTCACTGATGTTATTCCTGGTAAACACATTGACATTAAATTAACTCGTGCAGAATTTGAGGAATCTATCCAAACCTATATTACAAAGATTGATAGCATCGTTCAAAAGCTTTGGGCTGTTTCCAACCTGCGACAATCTGATATGAGTCGTGTAATTCTGGTTGGCGGATCTAGCAAGATCCCTTGTATGCGATCGCTAGTTTGCGACTTAATTGGCGAAGAGAAAGTCTATGGCAATATCAACGCATCTCTTTGTGTTGCTGAAGGTGCAGCCATGTATGCGGCATATCTCGATGATCGCGAGATTTTTGGACGCGAGATTGAAGTCAAAACCCGTACTTGTCATGCGTTAGGCTTAGAAAAAGCTGGGGGTAGATTCTTTGAATTAATTGCGGCTAACCAACCTACGCCTTGGGAGCACAGTCAGGTATTTACGAATGATGTAGACAATATGACATCGCTCGACATTAATGTTTATCAGGGTTCTGCACCCGATGTCAAAGATAATACAAAGATTGGCACGATAAAGATTGATTTACCGCCAGCTAAAGCTGAATCATTAGACATTACGGTGATATTTAAGGTAGATACAGAACAGAATGTCACTGTCACTGTCGAGATAAATGGTGATCGTTGGGGCGATTCCTTTGGATATGCCTAGATTTATTTTTACAACTATATGATCAAATATTAAACTTTTGTACTATGCAAAATGAAATCAAAATCGGGCAAGTAATCGCAGGAAAATATGAGCTAATTAAAGCTTTGAAAAAATCTCATTTATATCAATATATTGAAGGAGTAAATTTAAAAACACAAAAATTTCATATTATTCAAGTCCTTTTAAATAATTGCCAAACAGGACAAATTAAAGAGGCTTTTGATTATTTTGATGATCTTAAAAACGTTCGCCGTGAGGGAATTATTCCCCCCGAACAAGTCATATCAAGTAAAGATCTACCTTTGGTCATTATTTATCCAGAATCATTGGGTAGTGTTTTAGACTTTTCAAAAAATCTTGACCTTGAGTTAATTTTAAAATACTTATCTGAAGCATCCGAGCTACTCCATATTCTCAACAATAAAAAATTAATTCACGGACAAATAAATCCTAAAAGCTTTATTCTTAAAGATGATAAAGTGTATCTAAGCAGATTTGGCTATGCTTCATTTCTAACGCAAGGTAATGAAGACGCTCTGAAAGATTGTGGTGATTTTTTACCCCCCGAAATAAGCGATGCTAACTCAGCACAAAAATCCAGAGAAACAATTGATACCTACGCTTTTGCGAAAACTCTTGCTTACTGGTTTCCCAATATTGCGGACTCAGGATGGTATCTCCAGGCAACTAACCCCGATCCCAATCAGCGATTTAAACGTATGCGTAATCTTTTTAGAGAGTTGAAAAAAGCTTTGACTGATATGTTATCTGAGACAGTACCAGTTGACCAGTCTTCAAGTACAAAAACTGAAATACCAGCAATTGAAATTAAGCTAGAACCTAAATTTAGTGGTGGTATTGTTCCTAAATATTTAGTTGAAGTGGAAGTAGATCCACCTGAAGCAGGAAGAGTCGAAGGTGGTGGCAAATATATTGAAGATAAACAAATTAAACTTGAGGCAATCGCTTTTTCCGACTGGGAATTTGTCGGATGGCATGGTGATATTATTCAATCTGACAAAAGTTTAGATATGATCGTTAAAAAAAATGTAAAAGTAATCGCTAAATATAAAAGACTACCTAATTCTTTTGCTTCTATTCAAGTTGAAATTTTTCCACTTGAAGCTAAAGAGTTTGTCAAAGTTAGTGGTGTAGGAAATCATTTACTTAATACTAACGTTAGCATTCACGCCTGGAGTATCTATCCTGAAAATTGGTGTTTTGTTGGATGGGAAGGTGATATTAATAGCTCAAGTAATCCTTTAACAATTCATATAGATACTGACAAGAAAATTACAGGTAGATTTGAAAATATTCCAAATTTTACTGATTCTAAACGAAAGAAAAATATACAACCTGGATCAGCTTTTAGTTCTAATGAAGAAATAGAAGTTACTCCATCTGAATTATCTTCCCAGATAAAAACACGGCAAGTAATCGGAGAAGCATTTAATTTGAATAGCAGTCAACAGGTTATTCAACAGGAATCTCTTGAACAATCACAACCACAGAGAGTTTTAGGTAAGGCATTTGCATCCTATGAAAATGATGAATCCTCATCAACTGAAAGTTAGTGCTTAACCACCTGTAAATAATCTGACTTTTCCTCTTACAGCAAATTGCAATCAAACGTGTATGTGTGCAAAATGCTAAAACTTTGCCTGAACTTAATTTGGTGACTCACCCTTGTGGCAGGCTTGATCTAAAATCGCTGTAAGCAGTATTTCAGAAACTTCTTCCCTAGTAAAAAAAACTAAGACCTTAGCCCAACAAGGTTATGCTGAAAATGGAGAATGAGAATATTATGTTACAGATAACAAAAAGCCTAAGTATTGCCCTAACGGAAATTGAAATGACCGCAATTCGTTCTCAGGGAGCAGGTGGTCAAAATGTGAATAAAGTGGCCTCCGCTATTCACCTACGCTTTGATATTGGGGCTTCTTCCCTACCTGATGCCTACAAAGAACGCTTGTTAAACCTCAATGACCAACGCATCACCAAAGATGGCATCGTGATCATCAAAGCTCAATCCCACCGTACCCAAGACCAGAATCGGGAAGAAGCCCTACAACGACTCCAACAGCTAATCAATAGCATCACAACTTTACCCAAGCCCCGCAGGGCCACAAAACCAATTCGCAGTTCCCAACGCAAACGCATGGATTCCAAAACAAAACGTAGTGCAGTCAAAGCTTTAAGAAAAACGATTGATGAGTAGTTTGCATGATTGTGATCGCCCTTCAATGATCAACATTATTCTGGTCTTCTGGACATCTGGTTTACTGGTTCTCTGGTAAACCAAACTTCTGGGTAAGAGCTTCGATAATAACTGAGGTCATCGTCACTCCTGTCCTTTTAGCCTCTACCGCCCAATGATGCCGCATTGACTTAGGGACTTTAACACAAAGATTAACTTCTGGTTCACTGGTTATCTGGTCATCTTGTAAGCCAGAAAATTGCTTCTTTTCAGATTGACTAGCCTTGTCGTCTTGTAAACCAGATAACTGGCTTTCTTGTTCTCTGGCTTTCTGGATAATATCGCCAAATTTACCTGCCATCTAATACCTCCTCAATTTCTTTGCCTAAGTTTTTATAGTCTTGCCATGCCGCCTTGAGTCGGGAATCTGCTAAATCACGAATGATTTTTCCTTCTAGGGCCGCTTTTTGATAGCCTATCGTGCGACGAATCATCGTTTTAAAAACAGGAATGCCTCCCGTTTCGAGATCTTGTCGCATTGTTTCACCATCTTTGTTAGGAGAAGGTGGGGCGATCGTAATTAATCCTCGATACTGAGCATCACTAAGAGCTTTAGCTGTTTCTAACATTGGTTCGAGACTCAATATGTCTGGGGAAGTTGGCAGAATTAATAAGTCACAGCCTTTAGCCAATTCTTTAAGATCATCAGAGTTGGGACGAGCAGGAGTATCAATAATAATGAAATCAGCCCCAGCAATTTGTTTCATGGCTTGTCTTTCATCAACAACAAGAAAAGGTAAATCTCCTCTATCTGCCCAACTAAGAGCCGTTCGGTTAGGATCACCATCTATCAAAATCGTGGTAAATCGTTGACTGAAGAAAGCAGCTAAATGAATAGCAGTGGTGCTTTTGCCAATTCCCCCTTTATAGCCAGTTATCGTAATAATTTTCATCTGGATTTCTGGTCTTCTGGTTATAGAGCTATCTGGTTTTCTGTAATACCAGACGACTGGTTTGATAGAACCTATTTTTTAAGAGAAAGTTCCAACCTAAACCAAATCCGCCAAAATATTAGTCACTTCCGACTGATGCTGATGTCGGTTGTCATCGTAAATCATTAAAGTGTTTAAATTACGGTGACGACTCAATTTCTGCACCTTGCGAGTATCCCCATTGGTTGCATCCAGAGCCGCCGTAATCGCACTGTGTCGGATTCTATGGGGACTCATGATCTTAGTAATACCCGCAGATTCAGACGAATTTCTCACAATATTATAAATCGCATTCCCACTGAGTCGATGCCCAAACGTGGCCCGATCTACCGTACAGAATAACGGTTTATCTGATAAGCGATCGCCTATCACCCCCAACCAATCATTAATCAACACCACCGCCTTAGAACTCAAACTAATCGACTCCTTGGTTAATTTTCCTTTGCCCTTAATCAATAGCTTGAGATCCCCCGAACTATAATCCTCCAAATCGAGAGAACAAACTTCGGCACGTCTTAGCGCATTATCCCAAAGTAACCGCAAAATAGCCGCATCCCTTACCCCTTTAAGGCAATTTAGCGGAATTTGGGACGTAATTTGTTTAAAAGTGTCTGGACTCACCCCCGTAGTATCTCGATAGGTTTCAACTCGTAACCCCTCCACATCTTCCAGGGAATAATCACACTTCCCAATTTTTCTCGCATAATTCACCAAACTCTTAACCGCCGACAATCGCACATTTACCGTCGCAGGAGTTAGCCCCCGTTCCAACAGAGCCGCCCGATACCTCAACACCAACGCGATCGCCTGAAATCGTCCCAAGCTGAGAAACCACGCGATCGCATCAGGAGACGGTTCAAATTGAGTCATCGTCACAAAGAAATCTTTCAATCCCTTGGAATAGGTACGGCGAGTATTCGGCGATCGCTTATCGCGGAGTAATTCGGTCAGGATGTCCTGGTCAAAATTAGCAAGGGGAGCAGGAGGATTGACAGAGAGCATGGTCACTGATAGACAAAAGGTTATGAGATTATTATCGCATCCTTCAATAATCTAACCTCTGAGTAAATAGAACAATTCCAATGGACTAAAATCATTATCCGAAGAGTGCGAAAAGTTTCATTATCACATTCATGAGTTTACTCTATGATTGACCCATGAGTCTTTCTATGATCGTGAGATTTGAGGAGCAATGGACTGTTTCGTTGCTTCTCAAATCCCTCTTTTTCCCGCTCTAAATGATCAATCTAATTATGGCGAGAAATAAAGATAATCACAGTAAAGTTGAGGTAAATATATCATAAGCCTATATTTAGCGCAAATTCTGTCTATTATTCATGGTCTCTAATTTCCGTTGTTCCCCTACTTGTTTACGCTGGTGATATCGTTGTTGTGCCTCGGCAAGTACTGATCTCAGTAAATCAGGATTTTTTATACAAGCGAGATAAGAGGCTTCTAAAAAGGTCTCCCTAGTAATTTTTGAATGGCGGCACAACTGATCTAATCCTGTGTCAATGTCCTGATCGAGTCGGATTGTACGCCGAATCATCTCTACTGTTTGCTCTCCCTGATTAAGTCCTAACTCAATTTGGCCTTGACTAATTTTATCTATAACTGAATGACTAAATTCAGTCTTTTTGTCATTACTGTTGTCAGTCAATGATTTAGAACGAGGCGGGACTGTCGCTCTCGGTCGATTATTGAGCCGAGCGAAGGCATCATTTTGGGATTCAGTCATCGTTTAAGCTCCAAGTAGACGAATAATTTCTTCAAAGGGGTATTCCAGTTGAGGATGCCCTAGTTCCGTCAGGGTTTGATTTTGATCAATTGATTTTTTAAATTGTTCGGATTCAAGGATGGATGGAAGCACAGGGATTTTCCCTGCGATTTCTTTCATCATCTCAATACTTTTTTGGCTTTGTTTAGCTTGGGTGCGACCCATCCACCGATCCCGAAAAGGAAGGATTCCCAATACTGAGCCCGTAAAGGCATCGATTTCTTGTAGTTCCTCAATTAGTTCGAGAGTCCGTAGTAGGGAGTTAACACCTTTAGATGATGCTTCAGCAGGGACTATCGCATAGTCCGCAGCCCCGATCGTTGTCAGAGATAACTGAGATCTTTGAGGAGGGGCATCAATAATACAGTATTGAAATAATTCGTCTACAGTTTTAATCCGCTTTCCCAAAAGGACGGCACTCATGCCACTCCCTGACAAAAATTCTTGAGCTTTATCCAGTGCATCATCGGCAGGTATCAACCATTGGTGTCAACTTAAGAAAAAAGACCTAATTTTCAAAAAAGAGGAAAGAAAGTTGTAGAGCTAAAAAAAAAGCTAAAATCAAAGAAAGTAATGAAAAAAGAGGATAGAGCAGTGTCAAAGCCAAGGCCAAGAAAAACAG
>JANNLO010000157.1:0-33811 GCA_031396835.1 Snowella sp. SOY_38_metabat_116 | reverse complement strand
GTTTAGTCATAGAATCACCTGTTTTTTTCATAGAATTACTAGGCTTACTCATACAATCACCCGTTTTCTTCATAGAATCATTAGGTTTACTCATAGAATCACCTGTTTTTTTCATAGAATTACTAGGCTTACTCATACAATCACCCGTTTTCTTCATGGAATCATTAGGCTTGCTCATAGAATCACCTGTTTTTTTCATAGAATCATTAGGTTTACTCATCGTATCTTCTGCATAAACTGTTGTCTGAATCAGTCCAGTCGTTAAAGTCAAACTAGCAATAAGAAGAAGTGCTTTAAATTTCATTGGAAAGTTGGTTCCTGATGATGATTACAATAGATATACGAATCTCCTCCTATTTTGGATGAGCAGAACTTTAAACATCCAATTAATACTTTTAAACGTATATAAAATGTAGGTTCTGTGATTTTTTAAATAGGGGAATGCTTGAAATGCAATCTATTTTGAGCTTGAGCGCAATCCTTTATTCAACTAAACCTATGGATCTTGACTCAACAAATTCCGTCTCAACTAATGCTAAATTCCCAAAAGATGCGACTGATTCTGAAGTTTGGAATACTTTAAAATCGGGAAAATCTCAAGCTCTAAAAATTCTTTATGAACGATATTCTTCCCTAGTTTATCGATTAGCTTTCAGGATTTTAGGGAATTCTCAAGAAGCGGAAGACCTCAGCCAAGAAATTTTTTTGACACTCTGGCGTACTCAAAATTATGACCCTAGTCGAGGTTCTCTGGGTGGTTATTTAACAACTCTAACTCGTTCTAGATCGATTGATAAATTGCGATCGCGAGGAACCCAACTCAAATTTTTGCAACGATGGAGTCAATTAATAATAACTGAATCATCCTCACCTTCACCTTTTGAAACGGCTTCTCTCAATCAACGTTCCGAACAAGTTAAATCCGCGATCGCGCAACTTTCTCCTTCCCAACGTCAAGTTTTAGAAATGGCTTATTTTGACGGACTTTCCCAATCTGAAATTGCAAAAAAACTAGAAACACCTCTTGGAACAGTTAAAAGTTGGTCTCGCCAAGGCTTATTAAATTTAAGAAAAAATCTCCAAAATTTTATTGATTAATTAACTTATATGAATGACTCAGAAGATAAATTAGATGAATTAATGGCAGGTTATGTTCTCGGCAATTTAAGTTCAGAAGAAGCCGAAGAATTGCAACAATTATTAACTATTCAACCCCAAAAAATTCAAGATTTAGAAGAATTAAAAGAAACTTTAGCAATGATGTCTTATTCGTTGCCTGCTGTTGAACCTCCTCCCCAACTTTGGGACTCTATTATTGAATCTATTGAGCGCGATCGCCAACCAAAATCAACTCAAAAATTTCAAAAACAATTTTCTTTAATCAGCTATCAAATAGCTAGTTCTATTGCAGCACTTTTAGTCATAACTCTAGGTTTTAATAACTATCAACTTAGACAAAATTTTATTGCTGCTAAAGCCGAAGTCACTTATCAAAAAGATGTAGTTGCTATGTTACAAAATCCTGAAACTCATCTTGTTTCGCTCAAAGGAATGGATATGGCGGCCAAGGCTTCTGGACGTATTATCATGACTCCTGGTGAACCCAAATCAGTTTTAATTTTGCAAAATTTACCCGTTTTATCTAGCGGTAAATATTATCAACTTTGGTCAATTGTGAATGGTAAAAAAGTAGCTTCAGGACAATTTAATGCCAATCAAAATGGAACAGTTTTAGTTAAACTCCCAACACCATCAGCCTCAGATGTAACGGGTTTAATGATAACTTTAGAAGCAGTTTCTAATTCTGATAATCTTAATCCATTAATGGTAATGACAAGTAGTTTATAATAAATTAATAAATTTCCTGGTTAATAGAAATAACTTAATTAATACTCTCTCTTTATTACTATTTTATATGTTGGTTCAGGTCGTCTATTACAATAGTAAGTTATTCATAAATTTATCTAAAAACGTGATTTCCACACCATGAAGGTCGCCGATTTCTCTTCTCCAGCTATTCCTCCCAAATTGAAAATCCCGACGATGTTTCGTTTAGGATTATTTCAAATGGGTTTAGGCATTATGTCCTTGTTGACCCTGGGCATACTCAATCGCATAATGATCGACGAATTGGCCGTGTTGCCAGGAATTGCCGCAGGCGCGATCGCGATGTATCAATTTGTGAGTCCTAGCCGCGTTTGGTTTGGGCAAATGTCCGACAGTAAAAGACTATTTGGTTATCATCGCAGTGGCTTTATTTGGATTGGCACAATTCTGTTTACGCTGATTTCTTTTCTGGCATTACAAGTCGTTTGGCAACTGGGACTGAGTTTACAGGCAACGGGTTGGAGTTTTGCAACCTATCTTTGGGCATTTCTTTTAGCGATCGTTTTTGCAGCTTATGGCTTGGCGTTGAGTGCAAGTTCAACTCCTTTTGCCGCGTTATTGGTGGATGTCTCGGACGAAGATAACCGTTCCCAATTGGTGGGCATTGTTTGGTCAATGTTAATGGTCGGAATTGTTGTCGGTGCGATCGTGGGTTCCAAATTGCTTAATACTCCCGAAATTTGCGGCGAAGCCATTCTCAGTTATGATCCGACTCAGATTAAAAAAATTACTGATATTGCGCTTTTACAAAAAACTGTTAATCCTGTTTTTATTTTGATGCCGTCATTGGTATTAATACTCGGATTTGTTGCAACTTGGGGCGTTGAAAAGAAATATTCCCGCTTTAGTACGCGATCGCATTACGTTGAACGAGAAGATCAAATTACCTTTAGTCGTGCTTTAAAAGTTTTAACTGCCAGTCGGCAAACAGGTTTCTTTTTTAGCTTTTTGTTGGTATTAACCATAAGTTTGTTTATGCAAGATGCTGTCATGGAACCTTATGGAGGCGAAGTTTTTGGGATGTGCATTTCCGAAACCACTAAATTAAATGCTTTTTTTGGCACAGGCACGCTTTTGGGGATTGGTTCAACCAGTTTTTTAGTAATTCCCCGTCTCGGCAAACAAAGAACGACTAAATTAGGGCTTTTACTGGCAGCAGCTTGTTTAATTTTAATTATTCTGGCAGGATTCACCGCTAATCAAAGCTTATTGAAATCAGGCTTACTCTTTTTCGGTTTAGCTTCGGGGATCATTACCGCAGGTGCAACCAATTTAATGTTAGATTTAACGGCGGCAGAAACAGCAGGAACCTTTATTGGGGCGTGGGGATTAGCTCAAGCCATGTCACGAGGTTTAGCAACTGTATTAGGCGGATTTATTCTCAATTTTGGTAAAATTATGTTTACTGATCCTGTTTTAGCTTATGGTTTAGTTTTTGTTTTGCAAGCTTTGGGTTTAATTTTAGCCGTGTTATTGTTGGGACGAGTTGATATTAAAGAATTTCAGCAAAATGCTCAATCCGCGATCGCCAAAATTATGGAAAATGAATTAGACGGTTAAACTAAAATGAATTGGAGAAATAATAATGACTAAAATTAATACCGATATTGACATTGCCAACTATATCGATCATTCACTGCTCGATCCTTTAGCAACCGAAGAACATTTATCCCAATATTGCAATCAAGCAGATCAATACGGATTTCCCACGATTTGCGTTTATCCTGCTTTTGTGCATCAAGCCGTTGAATTTGTCAGAAATAAACGGATTCAAGTTTGTGCTGTCATTGGTTTTCCCACAGGCGCAACAACTTCGGCAGTCAAATTATACGAAGCACGGGAAGCGGTTGAAAATGGCGCAACGGAACTGGATGTGGTGATTAATTTAGGTTGGTTAAAGGACGGAAAAACCGAAGAAATTTACCAAGAAATTGCCCAAATTTGTGAAGAAACAGGACAAACTGTAAAAACAATTCTGGAAATGTCGCTTTTAACTGAAACAGAAAAACAACTGGCGGCCGAAGTTTGTATGGATGCAGGAGCCAATTTTCTTAAAACGAGTACGGGCTGGTCAGGAGGTGCAACAGTGGAAGATGTGGAGTTATTGAAAAAAATTGCCAAAGGTCGAGTTGGAATCAAAGCTTCTGGCGGTATTCGGACTCTTGAACAGGCGATCGCCTTAATCGAAGCAGGTGCAATCCGAATTGGAACTTCTCGCGGTGTAGATTTAGTGCGACAACAAAAAGAACAAAAATCGTGACTTAAATAGAATATCTTGACAACATCTTGAATAACAATCTAGGATCGTTTCAAGGAGTTATCGCAAAAATACAACAAGAACTTAACAAAAATGACTTACAGTTCCTTAAGGAAAAATCATCTTTTATCCACTCAAGATGAAACAGGGCGATCGCTGGTTAGTGCGGGGAAAATACTAATCCCTGATCTGACTCTTGTAGCGGAAAAATATCCCCGTTTTCGATTGATTCGAGGGAAAAAAGGGATCGTTCGAGTTGATATTGAAAAAGCTCGCGATGCTTTCAGGCAGACCATGAAGACGCACGCTCAATTTTTTGAAACTTAGTCTATTTAGCCTTTTTATATGCCAGACGAGAACCAAACTAACTATAATCCCATCTTTACAAAATTGGTTCTTGAGACGGATCAAAAAAGTGTAGAAAGACTTTTTGGAATGTTAGCTTATGCCAAATATAAGCTAGAGAAAAATCGTTTGATTGCTCGTTTTCCCAACCTTTCCCCTGAACAATTACATATTTTTCTTGGTCATTACGATGATGATAAGTTGAATGAATTAGTAGAACAGGCTCAAGATACTTTGTTGGGATACGCCGAGGAATACGCCCAATCTCGCATGAGAAGCGAATTAGACAATTATAAAAATATTGTTTTATCCGAAGAACTACAAAAAGTTAACGGCGAACTCACCAACAAGATTAGCCAAACAAAAGTTAGTTTTTGGTTGCCTATTTGGCAGAGTCTCATTGCTTCTATTATTTTTACTATTGTGCTTTTTATTCTGGCATTACTTGTTCGTTTTGCTGCTCCAGACAGTAATTTAGGACGTTTAATTCAATATTTATCTGCTCCTGATCAATATGAATTAATCATTAAAAAGAAGTAAATACACGAATTGGAACTTCTCGCGGTGTAGATTTAGTGCGACAACAAAAAGAACAGAAATAATTAATTAAACAAATGTCTTTTAGCGTGCAAAATTCTCTCAAATTCAAGCGATTTAATCTGAATCAAATTCAGCATTTTGAAGGTTTATTGCTTTTGGTTTTCTTTGTCTTAGGATTGTTAGGAATTCTCAATCATGCTATGTGGCGAGATGAATTGAATGGCTGGATGATTGCCAGAGATAGCGCGTCTTTAGCTGAATTTTGGAGCAATATTCGTTACGAAGGTCATCCAATTCTCTGGTATCTCTGTCTTTATTTGCTAAATCAGATAACAAAAAATGCGATCGCAATGCAATTATTTCATCTGGTATTAGCGACCACAGGAATAGGTTTATTTATTTACTTTTCTCCTTTCACCCGTTTACAAAAACTTTTATTTATCTTTGGATATTTGCCAATTTATGAATATTTATTAATTAGTAGAAATTACGCGATCGGAATGCTTTGTTTATTTGCTTTTTGTACCTTTTTCGACAGTAGAAAAAAAAGTTATCTTGGCTTGGCTTTAATCTTATTTTTATTGGCAAATACTAATGCTTATTGTTTATTAATTACCATTGCTTTAACTTTAACTTTAATAATTGAATATCTTAGCAGTAAATATGTAGATTTGGGTATAAAAATAAATGCCAATTTTCAGAATATTTTATTAAGTATTGGAATTGTTACTTTAGGAATTATTCTATCAATTACTTTATTAATTCCACCCAATGATAGTTTATTGCAAGGTGGAGCCGATCAATGGTTTTTGCAATGGGATTTTCACCGTTTTAATCAGGCTCTGACTCGTCTTTGGAATAGTTATATTTTAGTGTTAGTGCCAGGAGATTCTAAGCCGTTAGATGTCTTTTTATTTGCAGTAATCTCCTTGGGAATATTTAGTTTTGTTATCACATTTTTTTTAAAATATCCCATCATTTTAATTTTTTATTTAATCGGAACAGCAGAAATTATTATTTTTACTTATCTAAAATTTCTCGGTTCTGCTCGGCATTATGGACATTTATATTTAATTTTAATTGTTTCTTTTTGGCTGATTAAATATTATTTACCTTTAGATTATATTACTAAGTTTCTAATTAAAACTTTCCCAAAAATTACAGTTATCTTTACTCGTTGGTTGACTTGGGTAAATAAATATCAAATAACTTTTTTAATGATCATTCTCTATGCTCAATTAGCAGCAGGAATAGTTTCTTTTAGTCGAGATTTATTTTTACCTTATTCTGCTAGTCGAGAAGCTGCCCAATATATTCAAACTCATCATCTCAATAATTCTTTAATAGTAGGAAGTGAAGATTTTGCAATTTCTCCTATTAGTGGTTATTTACAAGAAAAAATTTATTATCCCGAAAGTCAAAAATTAGGAAGTTTTGTTTTATTTAATCAACAACGAAAAATTGTTAATGATCAAGAAATATTAGCTCAAATTAAAAACTTAATTAAACCAAATCAAAAGTCTTTGTTATTAATTTTAAACCATAAACTTAATGCTTCTCAGGCAGATTTAATCATTCAACCAATTCGAGAATTTACTCATAGTTTTATTGGTAATGAAGTTTATTATTTATATCAAGTAAAATCTAATTAGTAATTATGACTAAAAAAAATTAATCTTTAATCTTAAACGCGATCGCCAATCAACTAATTTTAAAATCGCTATAAAAAGTTTATTAAGCTATCTTTATTTCACCTTAATAAAATGCAATTACTTTAAGAATATAAGAGAATTAATAGAGACTTTTAAACCTTCGTTAATTTTAATTTATTAAGTTATTAGGATTAAGAAAATGCAACGTCCGATTTATTTAGATTATCAAGCGACAACTCCTATGGATTCAAGGGTTTTAGCGGCCATGATTCCTTATTTTACTGAATATTTTGGGAATTCTTCGAGTCAACATTGTTATGGTTGGGAAGCTGAATCTGCTATCAAACAAGCTAGAAACGCGATCGCAAAAAGTATTAATGGAACTGCCGACGAAATCATTTTTACAAGTGGAGCCACAGAATCAAATAATTTGGCGATTAAGGGAATTGCTGAGGCTTATTTTCATCAGGGCAAACATTTAATTACCGTGGAAACTGAACATCAAGCCGTTCTTGATCCTTGTCGTTATTTAGAATCTCTCGGTTTTGAAGTGACTTATTTAGCAGTTAATTCCCAAGGTCTGATTGATTTAACAGAATTAGCGGCGGCGATTCGTGTTGATACGATTTTAGTGTCGATTATGGCAGCAAATAACGAAATTGGGGTTCTGCAACCTCTGGCGGCCATTGGTGAAATTTGTCATCGTCATCACGTTTTGTTTCATACCGATGCGGCTCAGGCGATCGCAAAAATTCCCCTGAATGTTGAAACAATGCAAATTGATCTCATGTCTTTTACTGCCCATAAACTCTACGGGCCTAAGGGAATTGGCGCATTATATAAACGTAAAAATCATCCCAAAGTAGATTTAATGCCCCAAATGCAAGGTGGCAATCAGGAACAAGGTTTGCGAGCAGGGACGCTTTATACACCTCAAATTGTGGGATTTGCAACGGCCATTTCGTTGGGATTAGCCGAACTCGATCGCGAAACTCAACGTCAAAGAAATTTACGAGATAGACTCTGGAATAACCTTAAAACTCTAGACAATATTTATCTGAATGGGGATCTAAGCGATCGCCTGCCAGGAAATTTAAACATTAGTATTGAAGGTGTAAAAGGCCCTAGCTTATTGTTAGCATTACAACCCTTTGTTGCTCTCTCTTCTGGTTCTGCTTGTTCTGCTTCTTTAATTAATCCATCTCATGTTTTAACGGCTTTAGGACGTTCCAAAAAATTAGCCCAGGCATCTCTACGCTTAGGATTAGGACGATTCACGACCAAAGAAGAAATTGATTTAGTGTCTGAACAAATTATTAATACGGTTAAAATTTTGCGTCAATCTGTTTCTGATTCAATCAAATAACTCGACCATTGCGTTTCTTCTTTTTCTTGTCCATTCTTGATCTCTCGTTGCAATAATCTCCAAGTTTTTCCTTCACTTTGACGTTGTAAATAAATCTCAAAAGCATTCTTTTTTTGTGTCACTTTTTGACGAGGCAGAGTCAAGGTCACATTATAAATTCCCTGAAGATGATAAGCGGGCAACTCACTAATCACAATTGGTTCGAGGGTTTTAACCTGAATTTGCTTAATTTCTAGTTTCGGTAAAGTAGCATTTAATTGTTCACTCAGACGAGCTTGAGTATACTCTAATTGCAACGCGATCGCCTTTTGAACAATTTCCCCATTAGGCGCGAATTCTAAGGGAGCCGTCGTCCCCTGACAAGCTGACAAAAAAAACACCAACAAAACCATCAAACAAACACGCCAATAACGAGAAATCATAAGTCAAACCGAAATTTATGGAAACCTCATTTTCATTTTAAAGGGCGCAAGACGACTCTCATTAAGTTTTTCAGGAAAGATCAAACTAAAAATGAATCAAAGAAAATTTCTATCATTCCAATTGAAAAAATTAACGAAGACGAGAAGATTGAATTAATAATAAAGTCCCTGCCGTTATTCCTAAAAGATTAGGTAACCAAGCCGCTAAAAATGGTGTTAAAATTCCCCAAATGCCCATCGAACTTGTTAAGAAAGATAGTAAATAATAGGAAAAAATTAAGCCGACACAAACCCCAAAACTTGTTGCCTTATTTGTATTTTGGGGACGGATTCCCAAAGCTGCACCAATTAACCCAAAGACAAAACAAACAAAGGGTAAAGCTATTTTTTCTTGAATACGCACTTTTAATTTACGAATTTTCTTTTCATCCCCACTCAAACTCACAATTTTGAGATAATCTTGGGCATTCCTAATACTCATTTCTCCATAGGGGCGATCGCGATTAGCCATATCTAAAGGAGCGCGAGGCAAAGATAATTGTTGATGTTTGAAACGAACAATATTACGATAAGAACCATCAGGCGCAATCAAATAAATCGTTCCATTATAGAAATCCCAAGTGTTACTGCTAATATTCCAAGTGGCTGATTCTGCCATCACAACTTGATTAACACCTGCTTGAGTTCGGTCTAAAATTGTGAGTCCTTTCATGTCTGAACCGTTAAATTCTTCTGCATAAAATAGACGAGTTAAAACAGTTTGATCATTGCCATCAGCCTGCTTGATTTTGCCATATTCAGGATAAATAATATTGCGTTCTTGCATGGGAGGACGGTCTTGATTGACGGCCCTTTCTAGTGTTGCAGTTGCTTCTTTATTGGCGGCTGGAGTAACTTGATCATTAAAAATAAAGGCTAATCCTGTTATTAAAAAACTGAAAATTAAAGCAGGAACAATGAGGCGATAAATGCCCACGCCAAGACTACGCATCGCAATGATTTCACTATCACTAGAAAGGCGACTATAAGCCATTAAACTAGATAATAACATCGACATTGGAAAGGCCAACATTATAAAATCAGGCATTTTTAGTAACAGAATTTTGACCGCGATCGCCAAAGGTAAACCCGACTCAGTAACCCGTCGCACGAGATCAAATAAAGTCCCAATCGAAAGTCCAAGAGAGGTAAACAAGCCCATACCAAAAAGAAAGGGCAATAATAGCTCAATGAGAATATAACGATCCATCACCGACAAATTAGGTAATCGTCCCTGAAAGCTGTTAATTAGTCCGCTTTTTTTTGCTTCGCTTTTTGCTACCATTCTGATTGCCACTAAAGTTGAAATTTTTCGCCGAGATAATATTGCCGAACCAAAGGATTATTGTAAAGTTCTTCTGCACTTCCCGCCGCAAGAATTTGCCCATCTCGCATAATATAAGCCCGATTGGTAATGGCCAAAGTCTCTCGCACATTATGATCGGTGATTAAAATTCCCATCTGGCGATCGCGCAATTGAGCAATCAAAGTTTGAATCTCAGAAACGGCGATCGGATCAACTCCTGCAAACGGTTCATCTAAAAGTAAAAATTCTGGCCCTTTCATGCCCACCGCCAAAGCCCTCGCTAATTCCGTACGCCGCCGTTCTCCCCCTGAGACTTGGGAACCTTGGGTATTAGCAACTTTTTCTAAACGAAACTCTCCCAACAAATCCTGCAAACGATGTTGACGTTGGGGAAAAGAAACTCCTGTTTGTTCTAAAGCCAAAAGAATATTTTCTCGAACAGTCAAATGTCGAAAAATGCTCGCCTGTTGGGTCATATAGCCAATTCCCATTCTAGCCCGCTTATTCAGAGATAACTGAGTAATATCCTGTTGATTCAGCCAAACTTTGCCCGTATTCGGTTTTACCAGTCCTGTCGCAATATAAAAAGTTGTGGTTTTCCCCGCGCCATTTGGCCCCAACAAGCCCACAATTTCGCCAGGCGCAACTCTCACGTTAACCCGATTGACAACACAACGCTTTCCGTACAGTTTATGGATATTTTCTAAAACCAGGGTCACAATAAATTTAGATCCAGTAAAATAGGTTAAGGATTAGGAGTTAAAGGCGGTGCAGTGGGTAAAGGTGGTAAAGGTTCATCAGCAAAAGGAATAGAGGATTTTTGACTATTTGGAGAATTATTATTAGTATTTTCTTCAGATTCCTTGACTAAATAAATTGATTCTACCTGTTGACTAGTTTGAGGATTGGCAACAAAACGTCCCTCATCAATCAAATAGGTCATCGTTTCCGCCCGCATACTGTTTCCTTCTTGCAACACATAGACATTGCCATTCATCACCAAACGACGTTCCCGACTGAAATATTGAGCCTGGGCTGCGGTAGCTTGCATTTTTCGGGCAGGATAATATACTTGAACATTTCCCCTAGCGGTAACAACTCCCGTTTGAGAATTGGCTTCTTGAATATCTGAGCGCACCGTCATCGGACTAGCTGGAGTTACGGGTTGAGCCTGGGCGTTTTGCCACAAGTTGCTCACAAATATTTGACTTACACCTATACCGACAAACAAGACACTAAGCACTCGCCATTTTTTCGGTTGTCGAACTAGAGGAGCAAAGGAAAATTTCATAACTTAGGATTTAGACTCCATAAATAACAATTCGAGCCTAGCTTATAATTCTACTTAATTCTGACAAGCTTCCGTTAATTATACTGTTTGAGAAGAAAAATTAAATTCCTTTTTATCTTAATCAAATTTTCTCAACTCTCCCAACGGCGATCGCAAGTTGCCCTATTATTAATCATTAGTTGATATTGTTTAAGATTCTCAGTTCATTTCAGCCATTCATGACTACTAAAGTTAATATTGAAAAAAGTCCAAGTCCAGATCAAATTATTGCAGATGCGTTAGAGCAACAAACAACTTTTAACGCTATTGAAATTCAAGATTTATTACCTCACCGCTATCCTTTTGCCCTAGTAGATCGTATTTTGGATTATATTCCAGCTAAAAAAGCAGTGGGACTGAAAAATGTCACAATTAATGAACCTTTTTTTCAAGGACATATTCCCACTCGTCCGATTATGCCAGGAGTTTTAATTGTGGAATCTATGGCCCAGGTCGGTGGAGTTATTTTAACTTTATTACCTGGAATGAAAGGAAAATTCTTTGCTTTTGCGGGAATTGATGGCGTGCGTTTTCGTCGTCCTGTCGTTCCTGGCGATCAATTAATGATGACGGTTGAATTACTTTCTTTCAAAATGAACCGTATTGCCAAAATGTACGGCAAAACAGTCGTTGATGGTCAATTGGTCTGTGAAGCTGAAATGCTTTTTTCCTTAATTGATTAATAATTTAACGTGTAATAAACCGTTGCTTATTCGCCAAGATGGTTGCTCACGGAAGAGTCGTTGCCCAATATCAACCCTTCACTGTTAGAATGCTTAGTGATTTAGATGGGAACTTTTGCTGCCTCCTTCATACTTTTAATATATATTCTGTAAGTTATAGATAAACCTTAATGCTGACCTACCAACGCACGGGAGAAGCTTCTTTGAAGACACTGATCCATCCAACCGCAATTATTCATCCCCTAGCTAATCTTCATCCTACGGTTCAAATTGGCCCCTACGCAATTATTGGCGAGAATGTCAAAATTGGCGCAGATACTTCTATTGGAGCTCATGTTGTGATTGAAGGGCCAACGGAAATTGGCGTGGGAAATCGAATTTTTGCAGGCGCGATTATTGGGTCAGAACCCCAGGATTTGAAATATAAAGGCGGACAAAGCTGGGTAAAAATTGGCAATTATAATCAAATTAGGGAATATGTCACCATTAATCGAGCAACAAATGAAGATGAAGTGACCCAGTTGGGTGATTATAATTTATTGATGGCCTACGCCCATGTTGCCCACAATTGTGTCATTGAGAATGAAGTAATTATTGCTAATTCAGTTGCCCTGGCAGGACATATTTATATTGAGTCAAAAGCTCGTATTAGTGGAGTTTTAGGGGTACATCAATTTGTTCGTATTGGCAGTTTGGCGATGATCGGGGGCATGAGTCGGATTGAACGAGATGTGCCGCCTTTTACGATTGTGGAAGGAAATCCTGCTAGAGTGCGATCGCTGAACTTGATCGGTTTGCAACGTTCGGGTTTAACGGCTGAAGATATTTCTCAACTCAAAAAAGCATTTCGCTTAATTTATCGGTCAGAATTATCTTTTAAAGACGCACTCTTACAATTAGAGTTAGTTAGCGATAGTTCGCTAGTTCAGCATTTTCACCGTTTTTTAAAAGAATCAACCACTGATGAGGGGCGACGGGGCCCAATTCCAGGAAAATAGACCCCTAATAATTAATTCCCACTAATTGGCGATCGCCTGTTCAATAATGGCTTGATTAAGTGCTTTACCAATAAAAACTAATTTAGTTTGTTTCACTTCATCAGGTTTCCATAAACGATCATAAAATACCTCAAAGCGATCGCCGACTCCTTGTAAAACTAAACGCATTGATTTTTGGGGAACATGAACAAAACCCTTGATGCGATAAATTTCTTCCTTTTGAACTAATTGCTTGAGCCGTTGAATTAAAACTTGAGGATCATAGGCTTGGGCTTGAATGATCTGAACTGAATTAATTTCATCGTCATGCTCATGTTCTTCTTCGTGGTCATGGTGGCTAGGACGACTTTCCAAATCATCTTCTACTGCGGCATTAAATCCTAATAAAATCGCTGGCTCAATTTCTCCTTGTTGACAAGTTACAATCTTTATTCCTGGTCGCAATTCTAGCTCTAGCCATTTTTTGACATCTGCTAATTGCTGCTCAGTAATTAAATCAGTTTTGGTGAGTAAAACTAAATCAGCACAGGCTAATTGGTCTTCAAATAATTCTTCAATCGGAGTTTCATGTTCCAAGCTATCATCAGCTTCTCGTTGGGCTTCTAGTGCGGCCAAATCTACCACCAAATTTCCTTGAGCTAATGCTTGACTATCAACTACTGTGATCACACCATCGACAGTTGCACCATTGCGAATTTCTGGCCAACGAAAAGCTTGTACTAAAGGCTTCGGTAGTGCCAATCCCGATGTTTCAATGACCACACAATCTAGTTGTTCTCGTCGTGTCAAGAGTTCCTGCATAATAGGAAAAAATTCTTCCTGCACTGTGCAACACAAACAGCCGTTGGTCATCTCAATAATTTGACTACTCGGAATTTCTGATTCATCACAAACCTGACAATCCCGCAATAAATCGCCATCAATTCCCACATCTCCGAATTCATTAACTACAACGGCAATGCGTCGTCCTTGATTATTTTGTAAAAGATTACGAACGAGAGTCGTTTTTCCCGCCCCCAGAAAGCCAGTAATAACAGTAACGGGAATTTTGTGCATAGAGTTTTGAAGAATCTAGAGATCAGATGTCAGTATAGTTGATCGGGGATTGCGCGATCGCCCAGAAAATCCTTTACTAAATTAATTGATTTGAAGAAGAAATGATTTAACAGAGCAATACAAAGTTAAATAATCACGTCTAGATTTTCTAAATTAATTATCAACAAGTTTTACAAATTACCAAAACCCTTTTTCTTTTTCTGTTTTTTCTGCTTGATTTTACCGCCGCCCGTATAACCCCGAAAACCAGGTTGCGCTTGACCAGCCATTCCAGCCATTCCCATCCCAGGCATCCCCATTCCCTGCATTCCTCCCATACCAGGCATACCGCCGCCCCTTCCCATTTGTTGCATCATAGTTCGCATACGAGTGAAATTAGTCACTAATTTAGACACATCGCTTTCACTGTGACCCGAACCTTTCGCAATCCGACGACGACGACCAGGCACTTTCGCCAATAAATCAGGATTTTTTCGTTCTTCTACGGTCATGGAACTAATCATTGCTTCGGTTCGTTTGAGTTCCTTTTCTCCTTTTTCAATATCAACATTGCTGAGTTTTCCCATACCAGGAATCATTTTCAGCAATCCGCCGAGGGAACCCATATTTTTCATTAACTTCGTTTGTTTGAGAAAATCATCAAAGTCAAAAGTTGCCTCCATGATCTTGGCTTGCATGGTTTCCACATCGCCGATATCGATCGCTTCTTGAGCTTTTTCAACGAGGGTCAACACGTCGCCCATATTGAGAATACGGCTGGCCATGCGATCAGGATAAAAGGGTTGCAGAGCCTCTACTTTTTCCCCCACGCCGATAAATTTAATCGGTTGCCCCGATACCTGACGCACAGATAAAGCCGCCCCGCCCCTGGTATCACCATCTAATTTGGTTAAAATCGCCCCTGTAATGCCGATTTCGTCTTGGAAAGTACGGGTTAAATTGGCCGCTTCTTGCCCCGTCATCGCATCTACGACAAGTAAAGTATCATCGGGTTTAACAATTTCTTTAATACGAGCCAATTCAGCCATCATGACCGCATCAATCTGCAAACGACCCGCCGTATCAATCAGGACGGTATCAACCCCTAATTCCTTCGCTTTTTCGACCCCTAAACGAGCAATTTCCACAGGATCGGCATCGGTTCCCATTTCAAAAACAGGTACATCGATTTGCTTACCTAGAGTAATTAATTGGTCGATCGCGGCGGGACGATAAATATCAGTGGCCACCATCAAGGCACTACGGTTTTCTTTTCGTAAAAATAACGCTAATTTCGCCGTTGCAGTAGTTTTTCCCGTACCCTGTAACCCTGCCATGAGAATGACTGTCGGAGCTTTATCTGCTTGAGCGAGGGGAACATTGCTTTCCCCCATGACCTTAACCAATTCGTCATAGACAATTTTGATGAACTGCTGACCTGGATTTACGCCTGAAATGACCTCTGCGCCCAACGCCTGTTTTTCGACTTCTGCAATGAAATTTTTAACGACTTGCAGGTTCACATCCGCCGACAGCAAGGCACGACGGACTTCCTGTAAGGATTCTTGAATATTGTTGGCAGAGATTTTGTCCTGACCCCGAAGTTTTTTCCAGGCATCTTCTAGGCGATCGGCGAGAGCATCAAACATGGTCTTTCGGTTAGGGAGAGAGATTAGGCAGTTTTTTTATCATAAACTGAATACTGATACTGTGACAATTGCTTCTGGTCTTGGTTTGGGACTTAGCTTCAGGAAGGCGATCGCGTTTTGATTGGGAGGTTAAGGTTTTTGAGTGTTGTACAATAGAGTCTTATTGTTGATAGATTGGCAAACCAAACCGTTATTAGGAACTAATAATTTTTGATAAACAGATTTTAAAATATTAGGAGAATTGAATTATGCAAAAGATTATTATTAAAAACTTTGGCCCTGTTCAGGATGCAGAAATTGAGATTAAAAAGGTTTTGGTTTTGATTGGGGAACAAGCAAGTGGAAAAAGCACAATTGCTAAATTAATTTATTTTTTCAAAGGTGTACCTAGTTATTTGCATGATCATTTTTGGCGACATATCTCAAACGATCCTGAAAAAAATGATACTGATATTGAGCAAGAAATTATCGCTTTTGTTAAGGATAAATTTGATACGTTCTGGGCTTCTAGCCGTTCAAATAAGTTTAATATCACATACTATTATGATTTTGAAAATAATCGATACTTAGAAGTATCTTCAAAAGAAGAAGATGATATTTATGTTAACTTTAGCCATAATTTTATTGATCGACAACTAATTTTACAGTTAGAGATTGTTAGAAAGTCTTATTTACGGTATGTAGAAGAAGAAAGACAAAATCCAGATGGTGATCATTTTTTTAACAGAGAAAACTATAAAAGCGATTTTTTATTCTTTAATCAACAGTTATATTGGCAATTCAACAAGCAATACTATGATCAGTTATTTATGGCGGCAAGCAGAAGTATAACTATTAATTCTTTTAGTTTGCTTCAAAAAGAATCATCTGTAACTCTGAGAAGTATGAAAGATTTATTTTCAATTAATGAGTTGATTATGATGGAGTTTATCGAAAAGGTATCAGATCTTCAGCGTAATTTTCGTGGTATAAGGGGATTCAGAGGAATTGTTGAATACAATATCTCTAGATCAGAAGCAGATACCAGTAAAATCGGTAAAGTAAGAATATTAGCTAAGATGTGTGATAGGATTTTTTCTATTTTAAAAGGGACATATTTTATTGATAATAATGGTGAATCTATTATAACAAAAGATAGAAAAAAAGTGGATTTGAGTGAATCTTCATCAGGTCAACAGGAAGTTATAAGAATTTTACAGGATGTTCTTATTATTATTCATTTAAACCAAAAAGTATTAAGAGTTATCGAAGAACCTGAAGCCCATTTATTTCCAGTTGCCCAAAAACAATTAATTGAATTGCTCGCATTAATGGTAAACTATCAACCAGAAAATCAATTAATTATCACCACCCATAGCCCCTATATTCTGAGTGTCTTTAGTAATTTACTGTTTGCCTCCAGAGTTGTTGAAAAAAATCCTGCGGCTGAAGCAGAAGTACAAGAAATTATTGATAAAGATTGCTGGCTAAATCCTCAAGAATTTTCTGCCTACTCATTAGGGAATCATTCATTTCCTGAAGAAATGCAATACTGCGAACCTATCTTTGATAATAAAATGGGAAATATTAAACAAAATTACTTGGATACGGTCTCCGAAATATTAGGAGCAGAATTTAGCCAACTCTATAGTATTCATGGTAAAACTTTTAAAAGAAGATGAATAAATTTGAAGCAATTCAAGAAAAGCTAATTCAAGTTTTTTCTGATAGATTTGAAACCATTGCTCAAATTAAAACTAACCCTAACTCAGAGATTTGTATTGTTGACTATCAAGGTCAATCCTATATCATTATTGATATTCAGTTAAGTTATTCTCAATGCTCGATTATTCAAAATAATCATGAAAAAACTATAGAATTTAATCAAGAAAAAATATTTAATATCATTAATGCTCAACAATTCGGTTTTATTCCAATTGATGGGAAAAAAGGTCTTTTAGGATTCGGTGACTCCCACTGTGATTTTATCTTTTTTGATAATCAAGATTTTTGCTTTGTTGAATTTAAGGTAAATGCAACCAGTGAAAGAAAGGTAGATAAAAATAGAATAAAAGCGATTGAACAGTTAGAAAATACGATTAATTTTTTTGATCAAAAACTAGAGAAAGATTACCAAAAATTAAATTTGGAAGCCTATGTTTGCACCCCTGACTCTTATCCCAAAGATAATCCAAGCTGGAAAAAATTAGCCCAGGATTTTCTGGAAAAGAATGGTCTGGATTTATTTGAAACTAGAGAAAAAGATTGTCAGCAGATTTCGGAAGAATAAAATATCTTCTTATTAAAAAAGATTGATTGGTAGAACCTCTGAAAGCATTATTCTTACAAAAGCGATCGCCGTTATCATTTCCTCATAGCCGAAACTTTCCGTAAACGACAAATTCCAAAACCAAAACTAAACGCGATCGCTAAAGTTAAAATCATATAGCCCAGACTAATTAAACGGGTAAATAACGGAGGATGAATTGCTGCAACTTCAATCGTTTTTCCTAATTGCAAAGAGTTGTTTTCAGTCAAAATTTTGGGCGAAATAGTAACAATAAGTTCGTGAGGAGAACCATCAAAAAATTGTTGTTGCCAGGTAAATTTTCCAGTTGAATCAGTTTCAGTTTGGGTTGCAAAAATTAGATGATTATTTTCTAATTGATTAGCCTTAATTTCTATTGGTAAATTACTAATAGGTTGTTGCGTTTGAGGATTAATCGCTTTTATTAGAAAATTATTTAATTGTCCAACTGTTGCATTTTCTTCTCCTAAAAGTTGAATATTTGTATCTGTAATTTTACCTTGATCAACTGGAGGAATTGTTATTTCTGACTGATGTATTTCTAATTTATGATTATTTTGATGATCAGAATGAGAAGATCCAACTTCTGCTGTAATACAAATAAATAATAAGGTTATGATCGCGACAATGGTTGCACTGCTCAATAATAAACGAACTTTTTGGGGAGCAATTTCTCCTAATTGCAAGCTTTCTTCCGCACCAATTATCCAACCACCACCGAATCCAATTAATAATAATAAGCCTAATAAAATTGCATAATTACGATATTTAATTTCATTTTCAGAAACAGATAAAGATAAATTTTGTTTAAATGATTTAAAGGTATTAGGAATAAGGGGATTAACTTCTAATTTAAAAATGTAATTTCCGCGAATCGGTAATGTTTGTTGAAATTGCAATTCTCCCGTTTTACTGGACTGATTGATGTCTAAAAGCGTTGTTCCTTCTACCCAAGGAAAATCTGTCGAAAACCAGGGCGATCGCGGTGGTGTTAATAAAGTTAGATGAATATTAGCATTATTTAAAATAGTTCCCTTTTTATCCAAAGCTTTTAAAGTAAATTTAATAGGTTTATCGGATAAAGGAAGAATTTGTGCCAACGCAGGTTCAGTTAATAGTTGAACAGACGCTTGAGATGATTGGGAAAAGACTTGATTCCCATAAAAAAAATGACTCATCAGACAAATAGTGCCGACGAGCAAGGCAAGTTTTAGATATTTCATTATCAATTAAACAAAAAAAAGATGATAAATTGCGAACAAATACTCATTTTAACTTTGGCAAGTCCCTCAGAATTGGGGGATTTAGGGGGCAAAACGTATTAGCTTTCTAGTTAGATTTGGCTTGATTCTCAAAAATTAATGACAAGAAATAGTCAAAGTGTGGTGGCGCAAGGAGTGAGTTTGATTGTGCATTGCAGGATAAGTCGTGAAATAAACTGCCCAAAGCGTTAAACCACAGAGAGATAAATAAAGGGCAGACTGTACGGGAGTTGAGAGCGTTAGACGTGCCGCCCGATTAGATAAATTAGAAAAAGCTTGAGTTGTCATCTTGTACCTCGCAGATGAAAAAATGAGAAATGTTGAGTAATATCGGCGGGCATCCTGGCTATTCAATCATCAAAAAACATTGAATTTACAGTTGCGGGACAGCGTTGGATTTGCACCAATCTTTCCCCGTTACCTCTGATGACTGTTCCCCATCAGAACCGAACCAATTCAGTATATCACCACAATTTACTAATGTTAAATTTCTTGTTTGTTGGTAACAAATCGTTATCCCAATTATTTTTAATGCTATCAACATGGCAAAATGTAAAAAGACTTTAAGTAAATAACCTAATTTATCAATTCATTGCCCATGACTTCGGTTTCTGATTGTTTTCAAGCCCTCCGCGATCGCCAAGAATGCGCCCTGATTCCCTTTATCACAGCAGGAGACCCCGATCTAGCCACGACAGCCAAGGCTTTACGAATTTTAGACCAAGCTGGGGCAGATCTCATTGAATTAGGCGTTCCTTATTCCGATCCTTTGGCGGATGGGCCAGTCATTCAGGCGGCTGCAACTCGTGCTTTGAGTCGTGGGGTCAAACTGGAAGATGTTTTAGAGATTGTGAAAAATGCTCAAAATGAGGTTAAAGCTCCCATTATTCTTTTCACTTATTACAATCCTATTTTTTATCGTGGTGTGGAATCTTTTCTTAAGCAAATTGTGGAAGCAGGCGTAAAAGGCTTAGTTGTTCCCGATTTACCCCTCGAAGAGTCTGAAAATTTGATTAAACCCGCCGCAGATCTAGGAATTGATTTAACATTACTGATTGCGCCTACCAGTCCCATTGAACGGATTCAGGCGATCGCGAAACAATCCCAGGGTTTTATTTACTTGGTCAGTGTGACAGGTGTGACAGGAATCCGCAGTCAAGTTGCAACCAGAGTGGAAGAACTAATCTCTAAAATTCATGAAGTCACGGATAAGCCAATCGGTGTGGGTTTTGGCATTTCTCAACCCGAACAAGCTTTGCAAATGAAACAATGGGGAGCCGATGCCGTCATTGTGGGTAGTGCTTTTGTCAAACGTCTTGCTGAAGGATCTCCCGAAGAAGGATTAAAATCTATTGAGGTATTCTGTCGTGAGTTAAAAGCCGCGATCGCAAGCTAAAAGCGACAATCATTAATTTCGGATATCCTAAAATTAAGCAAACAAAATTCAAATACAGCACTTCCAAAAAGAAAAATTACTTTTTTTTATTAAAAGTCTTGACTGAATGGCATTTCTATTTTTGAAAGGTCTAACTATCAATCAAAAAGCTGTAATCATCTAATATAAATAAACAGTTTTAATAAACCATTTAATCAAATAAAATATTAAGGAGAAATTGATGCCAGTAGGATTACCTGAATTTATTGAAAACCCAGAAAATCGTTGTCCTGTTATCTTATTATTAGATACTTCTCGCTCCATGTCGGGGCAACCAATTCAGCAATTAAATAAGGGATTAAAAACTTTTAAAGACGACCTTTTGCGCGATACCCAAGCTTCTTTGAGTGTGGAAGTTGCTGTTATTCAATTCGGTAAAAATGTTAAATTAGTTCAGGATTTTGTAACTGTTGATGAATTTATTCCTCCTGTTCTTCATGCAGATGGTTTAACACCAATGGGTCAAGCAATTGAATATGCTTTAGATATATTAGAACAGCGCAAAACAACCTACAAAAAAAATGGCATTCAATACTATCGCCCTTGGGTTTTTATGGTGACTGATGGAGCTCCAACTGATTCTTGGAAAAATGCCTCACAACGTTTGCAAGATGCTGAAAATACGAATAAATTGCTCTTTTTTTCCGTAGGAGTAGAAGGTGCAGATATGGATACTCTTCGTTATATTAATCCTCCTTCTCGTCCGCCCGTTATGCTCAATGGTCTAGATTTTAGTTCTCTTTTTATCTGGTTAAGCGGTTCAATGAAGCGTGTTTCTAATGGAAAAGTGGGCGAAGTTATTGTGCTTCCGCCAGTAGGTTGGGGACAAATTAGCACCTAATTTATAAGTTTAGAATACTACCAATTAATTGAAAGTTTAGACCAAGATCCTGATAACATAAAGTGATTTGTCATTATTAATAAGTCATCAATAGAGGGATAAAGCGCAATGATGTTTTCAAAAAATTACTGGTCTCGTTTATTAGCCTTGGTTCTCGTCGTTGTTATTGGTTTGATGGGTTGTTCTAGTTCCACAGGATTAAGCGGTAATTATAGCCAAGATACTCTAAAAGTAATTGAAACTTTAACTGCTGCGCTCGAATTACCTAATGATGCGCCCAATATAACAGAAGTTCGGGCAACGGTAAGGGAACAAGTTAATGACTATATTTCTCGTTATCGTCGGGAAACAAAGTCTGGAGGTTTACGTTCTTTTACAACTATGCAAACGGCTCTTAATTCTCTTGCTGGTTATTACACAGCCTATGGAACTCGTCCTATTCCTGATAAACTCAAAAATCGTCTCAAGATTGAATTTAAACAAGCACAAGCAGCCGTTGAACGAGGTGTTTAAGCTTTAGTTTTGCTGATGTCGAGAAATGTTAAATATGAAAGACTGGCGTTGCTTAATCGAGGTATGAATGTAGATTTTGTAAACATTTAAAAGCTTGATAAAGTGCGGCTTTAAACATTCAAATATTTTATAATTCATACTCCAAATCAGTAACGCCATCCTTCTCTTTTTGATAGATTATCGTCACTGCGATCGCCTAATATTAACCCTAAACTGATTGCCTTAATTGCACGAAGCTCCTATAAATCTGTAAGTTTATTCTTGGCTATTAATCTTAAAAAATGTGCAACTTAAACTAATAAATAATCTAATAAAGTATGAACTGGTGGCAAAAACTTCAAAAAAATTCCCTTGCTCGTTTCGGTGCAATTCTATTATTAATTTTTTATCTAACTGTTATTGCTGCCGATTTTATCGCTCCCTACAATCCCTACGTTTCTCAAACCGATGGCTCGCTCTTACCGCCAACTACAATTCATTGGAAAAATCCTGATGGAGCATGGATTTGGCCCCATGTTTATCCCACAACTCAAAGTCCAACTGATGTTAAAACAGGCGATCGCCAACTCAAAGTTGATCGAACAAAACCATCTTTTATCAAATTATTTGTTCAGGGAAATCCCTATCGTTTATTTCAATTAAAATTACCTTTACTGCCCCAATTTGAAGAAAAAGAAATCTTTTCAGGAATTGAATTTGATCGTCATTTATTTGGGACAGATGGAACAGGATACATTAATCTTTTAGGAACAGATGAACAAGGAAGAGATCAACTAAGTCGTCTGCTATTTGGTGGAAGAATTAGTTTATTTATCGGTTTAGTTGGCATCGTTATTTCTTTTCCTTTAGGAATGATTATTGGAGGAATATCAGGATATTTTGGTGGGTGGATTGATGCTATTTTAATGCGTTTTGTAGAAGTTTTAATGACCATTCCAGGCATTTATTTATTAGTAGCTCTTGCGGCTATTTTGCCACCTGGTTTAACCAGCGCGCAACGTTTTCTTTTAATAGTTTTAATTACTTCTTTCATCGGTTGGTCAGGCTTAGCAAGGGTAATTCGTGGTCAAGTTTTGTCGATTAAAGAACAAGAATTTGTTCAAGCAGCCCAAGCAATGGGAGCGACACCTTGGCGTATTATTATCCAACATATTTTGCCTCAAACTGCTACTTATATTATTATTTCTGCAACTTTAGCTGTGCCTAGTTTTATTGTTTCAGAATCAGTTTTAAGTTTGATTGGACTAGGAATTCAACAACCCGATCCCAGTTGGGGAAACTTACTTTCTTTAGGAACAAATGCTTCAATTTTAGTTTTACAACCTTGGTTAATTTGGCCTCCCGCTTTATTGATTATATTGACCGTACTCTGCTTTAATTTATTAGGAGATGGATTGCGAGATGCCCTTGATCCCCGTAGTTTACAGGAATAATTATTTAGACTAGAAATTATTACTTTATCAAAAAAATTAATAAGATTATCCATTTTAAGGGACAATTAAGTTATGTGGAAAAATTTTAAAATAAATATTGTCGAGCTTAGAAGATTTGGCAGCGATGATGGCTTTCTTGAATTATTACATTTTTTTGAAAAACTAATTGCAAAAATTCTCTCAACTTGCTTAATTATTGTAATTTTAATCTCTCTAGTTGATTTAATTAAATATTTATATACTGGTCTTTTTTTTCAGCCTTTAGATTCTTTTGGAAGAACTTTAATTGAAATTTTTGGTTTATTTTTAAACATCCTAATTGCAATGGAGCTATTAGAAAATATTAGTGGTTATCTGAAAAGAAATGTTATACAAGTTGAATTAGTTATCATCACTTCAATTATTGCTGTTGCCCGTAAAATCATTATTTTTGATTTCAATAAATATGGAGGTGTTGAATTATCGGCTTTAGTTGTTGCCACTTTGGGCTTATCAGCAAGTTATTGGTTACTCAAACGAGTTAATAATAGTTTAAATTTAAAATAAAAATACATTGTCTAGTTAAGATGATTATTTCTTTTAATTTTTTTTAAATATTATTTGAACTATCATCTGGAATTATAATTAATTTTTATTACAAATTAGTCAATTTAAAATAACCATTGTTAGTTAAATTAGAGACTATTTTGAATACTAAAGATCAGAAAAAATTAATCCTCAATAATAAGCCTAGCCACAAGTCCCCGAAAAATATACAATTTGAGATAACTTGGTTAAACCTCAATCGGTTACTAACATTTAAGTGGTTAATTTTCCACATTTTTTTCAACAACAATATCCATTATGGAGAAAAAACTTTCATGAAAACTCTATCTCGTTTTTTGGTTGTATTAACCTTGATTATGGGTTGTCTTGGCTTTTTAGGACAAATTCCCGCTCAGGCATTAGGTTTATCGTCTTCTTCGATGGTTTTTGCTGAATCTTTATTTAATAAAGTTGATGCCAAACTAACAACTGAATATGGACAAAAAATTGATTTAAATAACAGTGATATTCGTGATTTTCGTGATTTACGCGGATTTTATCCAAATCTAGCTGGCAAAATCATCAAAAACGCGCCCTATGAAGAAGTCAATGATGTTTTGAATATTCCTAGTTTAACGGATACCCAAAAAGAGCAATTACAAGCTAATTTGGATAAATTCACGGTGACAGAAACTTCCCAAGAGTTGACCGAAGGGGATGATCGTTTTAATCCTGGTGTTTACTAAACTCTAATTCTTGTTTTTTGCGATCGCTAAAATATATCTTGAGACAGAGAAATGATGGCGTTTAAAAGATAAATAAGATAATCAATTAACTAGGGACGCAAATTTGCTCCCTTTTTTTGTATTATTTCCTAAGTCTAAAAGTTTTGCCCATAATTCAGAAGATAACCAATCATAATAAGAAGGATAAATTGGTAGGCGTGGTACTAATTCCCAATGGTTTTTTGCTAATAGATTAGTTAAGTTTTTATGGCTTAAATGGGCATAGTTAGGATTAACTTCATCAACAGGACTAATTCCTCCTAAATCTCTAGCTCCAGCTGCTAGACAGTCTAATAAACATTGAGGATCGAGAATTAAATTTGGTGGAATTTGTATGGTCGTTGAAGATGGTAATATTGCCCTAGCTTTAGCAATTATTTGAGGTAGTTGATTAATCGAAAATTGAGAATCTTGAAATGTTTGTTTTTCACCTAAAGAATGAGGTTGTAAAATCACTTCTTGAATATGTCCATATTTATGCTGAATTGCGGCGATCGCGTCTAAACTTTCCCACCAATTTTGTTCTGTTTCCCCAATCCCTAATAAAATACCAGTAGTAAAAGGAATCTTTAACTCACCTGCTTGAATTAATTGCTGTAAGCGTAATTTAGGTATTTTACTAGGTGCATTTCGGTGAACTGTTTCTAATAGTTTTGGGGTAACTTGTTCTAACATTAAACCCATTGAAACATTAACTTTTTTTAGCTGTTCCATTTCAGAAAAACTCAAAGGGCCAACATTTGTATGAGGCAAAAATCCTAAAGATAAACTCATTTCACAAAGCTGATAAATAAGTTTAAACCAGTCTTTTCTGCGAGTTGATTGAGGATGAACTTCACCACTGAGAATTAGAATTTCAGAAATACTTTGATTGTGTAAAGATTGCAACTTATTTCGCGCCGTTGTTAGCGTCATCCATTGATCTTGTTTGGGGTCAACTCGAAAATTACAATAATCACAGCGATTAAAACATTCATAGGTCGGAACTAAGGTATAAGCTGGACTATAAGTGATTTGTCGAAGCATAAAATATAGATACTGTTTAACTTTGATTAAAATAAAAAATAAGAAAAGAAAAGATTGGAATAATCGATCTTTAATGTAGCTTAATTAATATCAGGATTTCGGATAATTTTAGAGTATATTAATAATAACAATTCGTTCACAAATAAGGTTGAATAGGAGCGATATTTGATTAGCAAATCTCATTTTAATTAGTTTATAATTAATAAATATTGAGCTTTTTAGACAATTTATGCATTAAATGATAAAATAATATTGTTTGATATTTCAATGTGAACAGCTAATCCATAAATAGACGAGTAAATAAAGAAGATGGCTACAATTCGTAATTCACGTTATCAGGCACGGAAATTAAGTTCATTATTATTAGGAATATGTGCAACTTGTTTAGCAACAATTCCTGTTAACGCAGCTGAAAAGCTTTTTTTTACTTACGATCCCGTGAATGCTTCTATTCGGATTAATTCGTTGGAACTGTTTGCTAAAGAAGGAAAAATCAATAAGAATTTAGAGTTTTATCTGCAATTTGCCAGTCCAGAAGAAAAAAATACTTTTCGAGAAGCTCTGACTAAAAAAGTTGATTTGAATCCTGTTGTTATCTCACGTTTTTTTAATACGAAAATCGGAGAGAAAATTCTGACGCAACTGGGTAAAGGAATTACGATTCAAGGTGGAACTAATGGAAAATATGCCCTCAGAGCCGCCTTTGTTCAAGCTGCATTTGATCCCGAAGGTTTTACCTTACTAAATGTTCTTAAAAAATTGCCGACAAATATGCAGTTGCAAGGAGAACTTCTGTTGGGATTTGCCCAAGAAGCTAATAAATTTATTTTGGCAACCGAAACTTTAATTAGTGAATTTCGCAAACTTACAGCAGAAGAAGCCGCAACCGATTCCCGTGTAGATTATGCTAAATTAACCGATCTTCGTCAGCCAGGCCCTTATAAAGTCAGCAAAAAAGTCTGGAATATAAACGATGCTAGCCGCGATCGCGCTTTATATGCAGACGTTTATATTCCCCAGTCCCAAAGCGGTAGAATCCCGGTGATCGTTTTTTCTCATGGATTAGCGTCTCGTCCAGAAGATTATGCTATGGGTCTAGAGCGTTTAGCTTCCTATGGTTTTCTTGTGGCTGCTCCCCAACATCCTGGTAGTGATAGCATTTGGGCCAAAGAAGTTTTAGAGGGCTATCATCGAAATACGTTTGATCTAGATGACTTTATTAATCGACCTAAAGACATTAGTTTTATGATTGATGAACTAGAACGGCGCAATGCTTCCCAGTTTCAAAATAGGCTGGATCTGCAAAATGTGGGCGTGGGCGGGCATTCCTTTGGTGGTTACACAGTATTAGCGATCGCGGGAGCCGAAATTGATTTTGATCATCTACAAAAGGAATGTGACCGACTTTATAGCGGCATTAACGTTGCCCTATTGTTAGAATGTCGTGCCTTAGAATTGCCAAAACAAACCTATAATTTTCGAGATAATCGGGTTAAAGCTGTGTTTGCGGCCAATCCTGTCAATCGCGGTATTTTTGGGCCAAAAGGACTAAGTAAAATTACGATTCCTATTCTCATTGGTTCAGGAAGTTATGATCCTGCAACTCCTCCCGCCTTGGAACAAGCTAGTTCTTTCACTTGGTTGGGTAGCCCTCAGAAATATTGGACAATGGTAGAAGGGCAAGCCCATGTCAATTTTTCGGAGTTGGATGCTGGTCTTAGCAAAAGTATTGAATCCCTTGGAAATTTGACCTTACCGAGTCAGGACTTGATTGCCGATTATACTTCTGCTGTTGCGATCGCCTTTTTTGAAATTTATGTCAATCAAAATCAAAAACTTCGTCCCTATTTACAATCTTCCTACGCTGAATATCTCAGTCAAGGCGAAGAATTTAAGTTAGATTTTATCAGTCAGATTTCAGTCCCTAAGTTGGTTGATGCTATTGAAAAATTTAAACGAGAACATCCTTAGTACTATTAAAAATAAACGGTACTAAACATCAAAAATTCAGATAGGAGAAGATTTTTTATTAGAAAAGAGATAAATCAACACAAGAGACCAATTTAATACTATTGGAAGCCTTAAATAAGCTCAATAATAATCAAATCTTTATCAAAATAAGTGAATTGTACCTCTTAGGGAATAGAAAAGAACTTTAGTGAAGCTCAATCAAAAGAAAGATACATTAACCATTCAGAAAATATTTAATAGTAAGAGAAGACTAACATACACCTAGCAGCAAGGATAAAAATATGGTTTCCACATTACCAGATACCAAACGTACTGCGATCGCAGAAAAACTAGCGGATGTCCGAGCATTCCAAAATTTAATTATTGCTAATGAACAAAAGCTAATGGAAGAAGTTGACGATGCTGAGCTTCGCGATCGACTCCAAAAAATGTTAGAAGATGATCACAAAAATTTAGGCATTGTTGAAACTGTTATTACTGCTTACGGTATTCAAGCAAAACCCAAAGAAACTGTAAAAGAAGCAGTAAAGGTAACCCAAAATCTGATGCAAGGCTCTGAACTAACTTTGTTTGAAAAAGTTGAAAAGCTTGAACTGCTTAAACATACTCAAGTTATCTCAGGTTTAGTCATTCACAAAGCGGCTCAGGTTGTCGGAAAAGATATTCAACAAGCGATTATTCCGCTTAACACTGTCAATTTTGAGAACCGTACTCATGAAGAGCAACTCAAAGGTTTTCTTGAAGTGCTAGGAACTCGTGAGCTAACAGGACAAGATTCTGATAGTGGCGTTTGGGCAGGAGTACAAGATGCGTTAGCGGCTCTTAGCGGTATCTTTGGGAGTGCTGTCGCTCAGTCGTCTGATCAATCAGATATGAAAATTCAAGACGTTTTACGGATGGATCACCAGAAGGTAAACACCTTATTTTCAGAGATCCTGAACACTAATGATTCCCAAAAAATTCAGGAGCTTTTTACCCAATTAGATCAAGATCTTAGTATTCATGCTGAAGCAGAAGAACAAGTATTGTATCCCAAAGTCCGACAATATTACGATGATACTCAAGAATTGTATGATCAACAAGCAGAAGCAAAAGTTGTCTTAAAAGAAATTGAGTTATTAGATTGTAGCTCTGAAGAGTTTAAGGTGAAGATAAAACAATTGCAAGAATCAATTAATGCTCACATTCGTCAAGAAGAAAATGAGTTGTTCTCTGCAATTCGTAATAACTTTAATATTGAACAACAACAGCAGTTGTCAACCGAGTTCAAAGAAGCTAAAAAACAGCTACAAATAAAGTTAGCATAATGCGCTAATTCTCTACGGCCTAACGGGCTATCTTGACAGAAAGTAAGCAGTAAAAGCTTGGCACTGTTTTCACACTCTTTAGGCCGCATTTTAGACTCACAACTCTTTGATACTGAGCAATGAATATGATTTCTCTTTCTGGAAAACCCGTTTCTTTTTGGATTGATTCTAGTTCACAAACTTATTTTCCTGCTCTGCATGAGAATATTGTGGTAGATGTTGCAATTGTAGGAGGAGGAATCGTCGGACTAACAGCGGCTTTACTTCTTAAACGTGCGGGTAAATCAGTTGCAGTTATTGAAGCAAAAGAGATTGCTAAGGGAGTTAGTGGACACACTACTGCTAAGATTACTGCTTTGCATCAACTCATTTATGCTGAACTGATTGAACAAATAGGAGAAGAAAAAGCACGAATTTATGCAGAGTCTAACCAAGCAGCTATTGAACAGATTGCTAAATTTGTAGAGGAAGAACAGATAGACTGTGATTTTAGCCGACAATCTGCCTACACTTTCGTTGAATCTCCCAAAGCCCTGGATAAGATTGAAAAGGAAATAGTTGCTGCGTCAAAATTGGGATTACCTGCGACATTTGTTCAAAAAACTTCTCTACCTTTTGCTATTGCTGGAGCGATTAAATTAGATAACCAAGCTCAGTTTCATGTTCGGAAATACTTACTGCATCTCGCTAATCTTATTGCAGGTGAAGGTAGTTATATATTTGAGAATACACGAGTTGAAACTGCCACAGAAGAAGATATTTGTAAAGTGATTAGCGATCACGGTACTATTACTGCTCAAGATGTGATCATTGCGACCCATCTACCTATTTTAGATCAAGGGTTATTTTTTGCTAAAACTTATCCCAAGCGGTCTTACTTAATAGGTGCAGTCATTGACCAAGCTAAAGCTCCAGAAGGAATGTTTATTGGTGCAGAAGATGAGTATTTTTCAATTCGCACAACTCCTTACCAAGAGGGAATATTATTGATCGTGGGAGGAGGAAGTCATAAGACAGGAAGTACCTCTAATACTGAAGAAAAGTATGAAAAGCTAGAGGCTTATGCTCGCTCTCATTTTGGCGTTGAGCGAATTGATTACCGTTGGTCTACTCAAGACATGGTTTCTTTTGATAAACTCCCTTTCATTGGTAAATTAACACCTTTGAATGAGCATATTTATGTGGCAACAGGATTTAGTCTTTGGGGTATGACTAAAGGTACTTTATCAGGAATGCTGCTGTCCGACTTAATCTTGGGCATCGACAATTCGTGGTCTCAACTTTATGATTCAACTCGTGCTACACCGTTTATTACTACTCAGTTTGTAGTACAAGGACTAGATGTGGGTAAACACTGGTTAGGCGATCGCCTGAAAGGACTTCAAGGAGATACTTTATCAGAAATATCGCTTGGAAAAGGAGAGATCGTAAGAGTCAAAAATAAACAGCTTGCTATCTATCGCGATTCAGAAAAAACTCATATAGTTTCTGCTGTCTGCACCCATTTAGGCTGTATTGTTAATTGGAATGATGCAGAAAAAAGTTGGGATTGTCCTTGTCATGGCGCGCGTTACGATTGCGAAGGCCAAGTTCTGCATGGGCCTGCTGTGAAAAATTTAGAAAAGTTAGAGATTGCTACTTTCTCTTCTTAAATTTAGCTTCCTCTTTTGTCAAAAACAAGAATTTAAAGATATTTTTTAGATGCAATTAATCCCTAGTTCTTACGAATTTGATTTATTCAATTAAAGCGTAAAAACTTTTCTGAAGATTTATTTTGCTTAGACTTACGCAGTCTCATTAACCATTTATTTGGAGGGGCTGTGTTCAGCATTTTATACCAAATAAAATAGACCTAAGGGCAGATGGAATAAGATAGAGAAAGGTGTATATTTTTTAAGAATTATGGTGTAAGTAATATCAGCAGCAATAAAAGAAACAATAGAAGAATTAATTTAACTTTTTAAAGAAATGGAGCCACTTCACTTCTTGAGAAAGAGGGATCAATATTGCTTGAGATAGAGGTGAAAGGTTAGTTTTAAACCTAGAGTAGTTAGATAAGATAAATCACCATATCTTACTTAATAATCTAAGGAATAAAAGCTATGTCACTTTACAGAATTAAAGATTTTGATCCTGATTATCGTACTCATTTTAAAGAGCAGGATCTAATGGATTATGACCTATACGTAGGCACGGACAAAGTCGGTTCAGTTGACGATTTATTAGTTGATGATGGGGGTAAAATTCGCTATTTAATCATCAATACTGGAGCTTGGATTTTTGGAAAGAAAGTATTACTACCGATTGGTCGCGCTCAGATCAATTATGAAGATGGGCGTGTTTTGGTTAATGATTTAACTCGTGAACAAGTTGAAGCATTACCTGAATATGACGGCAATATGCCCATTGATTATGAGTATGAAGAGCGGGTACGAGGTGTCTATCGTCCTCCCGTAGCAGAGACTAATACTAATTATGAGCGTAATACCTATGCTTATAATCGTGAACCAGATCTTTATGAGATAGACGAGACTAAACACCAAAATCTACGTTTATATGAAGAGCGGTTAATTGCTAACAAAAGTCGTGCTAAAACGGGTGAAGTAGCTATTGGTAAACGCATTGAAACTGAAATAACTAAGGTCTCTGTTCCTATTGAAAAAGAACGGGTTGTCATTGAACGTACAACTCCCTCTAATCAATCTGTTACACCCGACAATACGGCTTTTCAGGAAGGAGAAGTTGCTCGCATAGAAGTTTATGAAGAAACTCCAGATATTCATAAAGAGGCTTTTGTGCGTGAAGAAGTCAATGTCCGGAAAGAAGTTGATCGAGAAACGGTTGACTCGGTAGAAACTTTGCGTCGTGAAGAGTTAGATGTTGATACTCAAGGACAACCTATTACTGAAGAGGATTCACAACATTTAAGTCGCTCTACTGCTCGTAGCCGATAAATGAATGGTTGCTGAAAAATACAAAGGACTTGAACTTCATTCAGCATGATTGAGTAATTAGAATAGTCCTAGCAGGATTCCAGAAAACAGGTTTCTAATCTATCGAGGAGAACGACCATGACGCTTCCACAATCGGATAATTTTCATGCTGAAAAACCTCTTGCTGTTAATAAGCAACAGTCTAATAATTCTCCTGAGTTGAGCAAGTCAGAGGATATTTTTCTGGGAAGCGTCGAGTTTTCTGAGCCTCTAGAAAATGATATTGCTCTAGAAGAACAAATCGTGAGGTATGTCACTGTTTCAAGGCCAAGCTCTGCTTCAGTTCCAGCGGGAGATGCGCGATCGCCGTTAATGCCTTCGTCAGTATCTCAAACAACTGCTCCAGAAGAACCAGAAGCCTTAGGGAATGCTCCCCATGAAAATGAAATAGTTATTCCGCTATGGGATGAGCGATTAAAAATCAATCGTCGGAAGCGGAAAGTGGGTGAAGTTGTTGTTCGCAAAGAGATTGAAACTCGCATAATTGAGGTTCCAATTCGCCGCGAGAAGCTGATTGTAGAGCAAGTTAGTCCAGATTATCAGCAAATCGCAGTAGTGGAATTAGGACAAGCAGAAATCACTGAGTTTGACAACGTTGAAACCTTTGAGGTTAAATCTTTACCGATTGTAACGGGTGAATTTAGTTCTGCTCATGCGGCTATTCAATTCTTAAATGCGATCGCAACTAAGCCTGATTCAGAGCCACAAAAGGTGCAAATTCGAGTTGTGCTAAAAGATGAAACTTTACAAGCAACTTATCAAAATTTGATCAACCAATACTCAAGTAATGTAGCTGCTTAGTTTGATTCGAGTTCAGCAAGAAACCCAAAAATGGATCGAGAAAGTCAAATATGAAGCACAAAAACAAGTGCGTGAAACTCGTGCAGTAGCTTCTGGAGTGGCATGGTGGGTCTTTAGCGCAGCCTGATCTTCTCTAGCGGCGGCGGCGATCGCAGGATTCTTAGTAGTAACTCGATTTTACATCACCTAAATAGATTAATTAACTATGGTGTAAGAAAAAGTTATATAATTTTTCCTACCTCCCTTAAAAAAGAAATCGAGTAATTTAAGTATTAAAGTACTTCTTACAAAAGGGGATTTAAGGAAATAAGATTAGTCACCAGACTACTTAACTTACTCGATATTAAATCATTCATTCAGCAAAGAACAATTACCAAAAAATATCATCATTATTAACATTTAGGAGATCTATATCATGCGCAAAATCAATATTGGACTAACCGAAGAACAACGTCAAGAAGTAATCAATTTACTCAACCAAGATTTAGCAGACTCTTATCTGTTATTAGTTAAAACCAAGAAATTTCATTGGGATGTTGTTGGGCCACAATTCATGACCTTACATAAGCTTTGGGAAACTCATTATGAAACTATTACAGAGAATGTCGATCTGATTGCTGAACGAATTAGAACTTTAGGTGGTTTTCCTGTGGGAACAATGAAAGGATTTTTAGAAATTTGCTCTCTCAAAGAACATCCTGGTAATATTCCCCTCGCCACTGAAATGGTCGCTCAATTGCTTAACGATCATGAACAGATTATACGGAATCTGCGCGGACATATTGAGCAATGTACTAATGAATTTAAAGATGATGGAACTGCTGATTTTCTCACGGGTTTAATGGAGCAACATGAACAGAATGCTTGGATGCTACGTTCTTTCATTGAAGGAGTAGGAGTAGAAGCTGATGGTCGCAAGCCAGAACCCCAAAAACAGACAGCAGGAGTTTAGTAACAACTCTAATTAAGTAGCTAGACAAAATTAATTACATAGTTGGTTCCAACTTCTCTTAGGATTTTTCCAGGCATGCTAAGTGGTAAGCTTAAATTACTTACACATATTTGCATGGAACTTTGTTGCTAAACAAGCTTTTGAAGCCAATATCTTGTGTAATTAATTTCG
>JANNLO010000149.1:0-7211 GCA_031396835.1 Snowella sp. SOY_38_metabat_116 | reverse complement strand
CTGAATGTGGTTCTAGCCATGATAGGGATGGGAACGCGAGTAAAAACATTTTGGCTGCTGGACTAGCAGTTTCAGTCTGTGGAGCGACTGTAAGACCCGAACAGAGTAAATCTGTTAAGGCTGGTGCTATGAAACAGAAACTTAAATCGTGAGGTTTAGGAATCCTAGCTCTTTAGGGCGGGGAGGATGTCAACGTAACTTACCTCAAGTCAAGACCTTATCTAAAATTATAGTTAATGGCTGGCTTTTCCCGTAATTCCTTTACAGTATTGCCAAATTTCTCCCTCGGAAACGGTTTGGCGATCGCGTTAATCGGCGAAAAATCTCTCAACTTTATTTAGATTGGGAGTGTGACATCATCAGAATCACAGTAGGATAAAATCATAGTCCTGTAGAAAAATGCGTTTAGATAAAATTTTCGCCAAATGGTTAACCAAGTAACTACGATCGCGCCCCAAGACGAAGTAAATCCTATCAAACTGCCCCGTACCAGTGAATCGGACAAGCTCAAACGCATTCGCCACACGACTTCCCATGTATTAGCAATGGCAGTCCAAAAACTTTTTCCTAAGGCGCAAGTCACCATTGGCCCTTGGACAGAAAACGGATTTTATTACGATTTTGATAGCCCCGATCCCTTTACAGAGGCGGATCTCAAGGCCATTAAAAAGGAAATGATTAAAATTATTAATCAAAAATTACCTGTCCTGCGGGAAGAAGTCAGCCGTACGGTCGCAGAAACTCGCATTCAAGCCATTAATGAACCCTACAAGCTGGAAATCTTAGCGGGGATTCAAGAACCGATTACTCTCTATCATTTAGGCGATAAATGGTGGGATTTGTGCGCTGGGCCCCATTTGGAAAGCACCTCAGAAATTAATCCCAAGGCGATCGCCCTAGAAAGTGTCGCAGGAGCCTATTGGCGCGGAGATTCAAGCAAAGCCCAATTACAAAGAATTTATGGAACCGCCTGGGAAACCCCTGAGCAATTGGCCGAATACCAACGCCGTAAGGAAGAAGCTTTAAAGCGGGATCACCGTAAATTAGGCAAACAACTAGGATTATTCCTATTTTCCGACGATGTGGGGCCAGGCCTACCACTTTGGACTCCCAAGGGAACCGTTATTCGGACTTTATTGGAAGATTTTTTAAAACAAGAGCAGATTAAAAGGGGTTATTTATCCGTTGTCACGCCCCACATTGCCAGGGTTGATCTTTTTAAAACCTCTGGTCATTGGCAAAAGTACAAAGAAGATATGTTCCCAATGATGGCAGAGGACGCAAAATCTGCGGAATTAGAGCAGGGATTTGTCCTAAAACCGATGAACTGCCCGTTTCATATTCAAATTTACAAAAACGAATTGCGTTCCTATCGGGATTTGCCCCTACGTTTAGCCGAATTTGGCACGGTTTATCGCTATGAACAATCGGGAGAATTAGGCGGTTTAACCCGTGTACGCGGCTTTACAGTGGATGATTCCCATTTATTTGTAACTCCTGAGCAGTTGGATGAAGAATTTCTCAGCGTGGTGGATTTAATTCTGACCGTTTTCAAGAGTCTGCAACTCAAGAATTTTAAAGCGCGTTTATCTTTCCGTGATCCTGAATCGGATAAATATATTGGCAAGGATGAAGCTTGGGAAAAGGCAGAGGGCGCGATTCGTCGAGCGGTGCAAACCCTGGGTATGGATTATTTTGAAGCTCCAGGAGAAGCGGCTTTCTATGGCCCGAAATTAGATTTTATTTTCCAAGATGCCCTAGAGCGGGAATGGCAATTGGGAACGGTGCAGGTTGACTATAATTTGCCCGATCGCTTTGATTTAGAATATACCTCCAATGATGGTTCTCGCCAACGTCCTGTAATGATTCACCGCGCGCCTTTTGGTTCGTTGGAACGGTTAATCGGTATTTTAATCGAAGAATATGTGGGAGATTTTCCCCTGTGGTTGGCTCCCATTCAAATCCGTTTATTGCCTGTCAGCGATGCTCAACTAGATTATGCCCAATCAGTAGCTGGTCAATTGCGATCGCAGGGAATTCGGGCAGAAGTCGATACCAGTGGTGAACGCTTAGGGAAAATGATTCGCAATGCAGAGACTCAAAAAATCCCCATTATGTCGGTAATTGGGGCAAAAGAACTGGAATCAAATAGTTTAAGTGTGCGGACGAGAGCTTCTGGGGAATTGGGCATGATTTCCGTTGCTGAGGTTTTAGAAAAAATTCAAGCAGCGATCGCCAATCATAGTAATTTCTAGTTAATTTTTAGTTGCGATCTCACCCGACTTAAACAGACTTTTTCCTATTTTTGAAAACTGCCTGCGATCGCCCAAAAATTAAATCCCAACAAAGACAACGCCAAAGTGAGTAAAACTGTCCAAATATAGACAATCGCCATCAATAAACCATCGGCTTCTAACATTGCAACCGATAACAGCAGAATTCCGATGGCAGGCAAGGGATTAGTAAAAGGAATCGGTAAAATCAAAATCAATGTCAACCAAGTAATACAAAAGCCATTAAAACGCCAAATATAATGATTATTTGCGATTTTTGGAAAACGAGGACGGGTAATTTTTTCGAGAATGCGCGTTAATTTTTTGACAGGATTGAGGAGTTTTTGGGCAATTTTAGAGGGAAAAGTAAAATTAGCAACTTTGCGCGGCAACCAAGGGCGATGAAAACCGAGCAACATTTGTGATGATAAAAGCAAAATAGCAATCCCTGGAATTCCCGTTAAACCTGGCGGAATGGGAAAAATAAAAGGTAACGCCAACAGAGCAATCATAAAACTAAAACCACGTTCGGCGGTAACAGTTAAAATATCACGCAAAGTCAGAGTTTCTTGGGCAGATTTTTCGAGTAAAGCTTGAATCTCTTGGGAGAATTTTAAATTCATCGTTTTTAAAGAAATCAGACTTTAAGAATAAGCAATATTTTATCTATGGTAATCTCTTATTTTTTTTGTCGCTGTGATCGCATTTTTCTATCTTTATTTTTTATTATTAGTTAATAGGAACTTCGTTGATTGTTTGTATAAAGTTTGCCCAATATTCTTGCTCATTAAATGATTTTGATAAAATAGCCTGAAATGATTGATAATAGGGACAATTGTTGGGACTACAATTATTAAGATGGGGTAAGGATTTTTGATGTAAATTATAACCTTCTAACCATTCAGTTAATTGCTCTAATAAATAGCTTAATTGCTGATGATTTTGTTGATGTTGTTCTGTATTATAAGAAATTGTTAAAGACTGCGGTTTTTTAGGTAACTTAACAAACCAATAAGTCATGGAAATCTGTTCAGGTAAATAGTTCGTTGTTTCTGCTAGGACGTATAAATATAATTTAGTTTGCCAATGTTGAATTAATTTTTGCGAATCTTGAGGTTGTAAATAGGTTTTCCAATCGAGAATTTGTGCCTGTCGAGAATCTGTCATTAACAGATCATAAATAACCGTTAATAAGTAATTATTAATCTGTAAACTACGGTGATGTTCCGCTTCACGCCATTGGTCTGAAGGAGGATTATTTAATTCAGGAACGGCTTCAATTAAAGCAGTTAAAGAACAAGATAAATCAGTCTCATTCTCCCCTAAAAAATTTATAGATAAACCTAATTCTTGTTGTTGCATTAAACGATGAAATTGACTTCCCCAATTTAGTTTTTCTTGGCTTTCAGGACTGATTGAATAACCCAATTGTTCTAAATATAAACGTTGAAACTGGGGAGGACAAGTTTGCAGTAATTGTAATTGAGATTGAGATAAACGAATAAGAGATTTATTCATTCTTAAACAATTAAGGTTTTTGAGCAAAGAAAATTTTACGATAATTAGTTGCCAGAGGACGAGGTGATAATTTAGGCGGAAATAGTACCCAATTTTTAGCTAAATTTTCAGAAAAATTTGTCTTATTAACAATGGTTAATTGAAAACCTGCTGTTTCTAGAAAAGAGGGAAAATCATCTCCATAAACTCGGACATGATCTACTTGACCAAAAATTTCTTCTCGTGCTTGGGGGTCAACAATTGTTGAGTCTTCAAAAGTTTTTGATAGATGATCTTTTTGGGGAACGGTGATAATTGCATAGCCTTTTGGACTTAAGACTCGATAAATTTCTGCGATCGCTTTTAGATGATCAGGAATATGTTCAAGGACATCACAAGCAATCAACAAATCAACACTTTGATCGGCAATAGTTGGCATATCAGAAAGGTCTAATTGGCAATCGTAATTAGTTTTAAGAAAATCTGCGGTTTGATAACTTTTGGCTAAATTTGTAAACAGGTGAGAAAATTGAGATTCTGCGGCAAAATGGAGAACTCGTTTTTCTTTAACCAATTTTTCTAACTTTAATTCTTCAATTTCCGTTAAACTTGCCCAAAGTAGTCGATGCCGAACCTCTAGCCCGCACTGAGGACAAATAATATTTTCATGCCAATCATCACTGATAAAATGTTTGCCTTGCCAACCGCAAATATTACATTGAATCTGTTGGGGAAAAGCTAAATAATAACGGGCTGCAATTCTGTTGAGTTTACGGGCAATACGTTGAAAAATCATAAAATTACCAGAAAAACTAAATTATACCAACTTAGAAAGTTTTATTGACAGAATCATCGTCAAAATTTAGTTTTTAATTTATCCCCAAATTTCACAACTTAAATCTCCCGCTTTTTGAGAAAATTTGATATTTTCAGCGTAATCAACAGGACAATCAATAACCGAGGGAACAGGTTGCTCTAGGGCAAGTTTCAAAGTAGGAATTAAATCTTCAGCAGAGTTGACTCGATAACCTTTTAAGCCCATACTTTCGGCAAATTTAACAAAATCAGGGTTGCCAAATTTTATAAATGAAGCTTCTCCAAACTGGTTAATTTGTTTCCACTCAATTAAACCATAGCCATTGTCATTAAAAATCAAAGTTACGAAAGGCGTTCCCACTCGCAAAGCTGTTTCTAATTCTTGGCAATTCATCATAAAACCGCCATCCCCTGTGACTGCTACCACTTTTCGGTTAGGATAGACCAATTTTGCTGCTAATCCACCTGGAATGGCAATACCCATCGCCGCAAATCCATTGGAAATTAAACAAGTATTAGGCGCATCACAATGATAATGACGAGCCATCCACATTTTATGCGCTCCCACATCAGAAATCACAATATCCTCTGGGCCCATCACTTGTCGAAGATCATAAATAATTTTTTGAGGTTTGACTGGAAATCCATCATCGTGAGCGTAATATTCATATTCAGCCCGAATTTCTGTTTTTAAACTGGCCGCGTGGGGAGTTGGTTTACTTTGCCGATCCGACCGTTTTAAAATATCTAATAAAGAATCAGAAATATCTCCCACAACTTCCACTAAGGGAATATAACTACTGTCAATTTCCGCCGAAATCATGCCAATGTGGATAATAGGCGTATTTCCTTCGGGATTCCATTTTTTTGGGGAATATTCAATCAGATCATAGCCCACCGCAATTACGAGATCACTTTCTTCAAAGGCACAGGTAATTACATCTCGTTGCTGGAGTCCGACTGTCCAAAGTGCAAGAGGATGGGTGTAGGGAATGGCTCCTTTTCCCATAAAAGTATTAGCAACAGGAATATTCAAAACAGTGGCAAATTCTGTTAGGGCTTCACTAGCTGATGAACGAATGGCTCCATTTCCTGCCAGGATTAAGGGGTTTTTGGCTTTGGAAATTGCGATCGCGGCGGCATTAAGAGTTTTATAAGCGGCGTAAACTTTTTCTTTATTATCTTTGGCGAGAGGTTTGCCATCAACAGGCATGGCCGCAATATTTTCGGGTAAATCAATATGAGTCGCGCCAGGTTTTTCCGATTGGGCAACTTTAAAAGCTTTACGAACAATCTCTGGCGTAATGCTCGGCCGAACAATTTGTTTATTCCATTTGGTAACAGGAGCAAACATCGCCACTAAATCCAAATATTGGTGAGATTCAATGTGCATTCGGTCTGTTCCAACTTGACCCGTAATAGCCACAAGCGGTGCGCCGTCTAGATTGGCATCTGCTACTCCTGTCATTAAATTGGTTGCACCAGGCCCCAGGGTAGATAAACAAACCCCCGCTTTTCCTGTCAATCTTCCATAAACATCGGCCATAAAAGCCGCACCCTGTTCATGGCGAGTGGTGATAAAGCGAATAGATGAATTTTTGAGAGCTTCCAAAATATGCAGGTTTTCTTCGCCAGGAAGCCCAAAAATATACTCTACTCCTTCATTTTCCAAACATTGAACCAGCAAGTCTGCCGTGTTTAACTGACCCATAACCTTTAAGAATAAACCCTCGAATGATAAACCTAAGCTAAAAAGAATGACCGTTCTAGATACTAAAATGATTCCCAAAAAAGGAGCAATCACAACATTTTCTTTGATCTAGCCTAACGAATTTGGCTGTTTTTTGTAATTATTCTGGTTGCGATTGAGTAGATAAGCGGGTGTGCTGCGATCGCTGTGAACAAGAATTTAACGATAATTTAGCAAAGTAATATGAATCTTTATTTCTTATTATTATATATTTGAAAAAACTTAGGTTTATAAGTTAATAATCAATAATATGATGTAAATATACACGCATTTGTAATCGGGCAAAAAATTATTATATTTGAAGAAATCTTGCACTATTTTGGATAAAATTTAATGTCTATACAAAACGTTGACCGAAACTTTCCGATTGTTTGTGTAGGAGGGACAGCTGGTGGTCTTGAAGCCTATTCAATGCTATTGCAGAATCTTCCAGCCGATATGGGAGTTGCTATTGTTATCGTCAATCATGTGAGAACTTTTGCCACATTACTCGACAAGATTCTTCCGAACTACACAAAGATGCCCGTTAAATTGATTACAGAAGAGCTACTTATTCAGCCTAATCATGTTTTTATTATTCCAGAAAATCGTGATTTACACGTTCTTGATGGTGAATTTCGTCTGAAGCCGATATCAAAACCTAGGGGATGGCCAGATGTGATTACAGTCTTTTTGCGATCGCTGACACAGAATTGGCATGGCAAACTTATTGCTGTAATTGTCTCTGGATATGATGGCAGCAATTCTCATTATGAAAACAAGCTGGTAAAATGGTTGATAGAGGGATATTGTTAATGAAATCAGGATGATTATAATTTACTCAGGGCAGTAGATTTGAAAAAACTAGGCTCGTTCGACACAATTGTAGAATTTTT
>JANNLO010000126.1:0-29151 GCA_031396835.1 Snowella sp. SOY_38_metabat_116 | reverse complement strand
ATTAAAATAACATTTTTACAATTTAACCTGCTGAATGTGGGTTGCATCAGTAATAAAATAACAAGGGGCTTAAGCCCCTTGCCTGTGAACAAACTAGATTATTTCAGTAAGAGGTATTATTAAGGAGCTAAAGCATTACCCCGTAACAAACTTCCAATCGTTTTCGCTGTAATCTTCATTTGCACCAACGGATTCGCGGGAACAACCGTCTTGTAAAGATAACTATCAAACGTTAAACGTTGAACATCAATATCCGCACACATTTCCACAAAAGCCTCTCTCGTTGCATCCGTCCGATAGAAAACCCGTTGCAGAATATCGAGAACCAAATAGGTTATGCCATACCGCTTATCCCATTCCTTGATATAGGTTTTGAGATCCGCTTCAGTGGGAACTCGTTGACCATTATTGCTGGTGGCGACAATGGTTTCTGCACACATCCGCGCCGATTTCGCCGCAAAATAGATGCCTTCCCCAGAAGATTTCGTAACCGTTCCAGCAGCATCACCAACTAGAGCAACACGACCAACCACACGCCGAGGTCTGGGATGTTCAGGAATGGGGTGAGCTTCAACCTTGATGATTTCGCCGCCTTCTAATTTATGGGCTGCACGGGCGCGGATTCCTGCTTGGAGATCTTTGATTTTGGCTTTGTTGATCTTCATGGTTCCCGTTCCCACTGCAACGTGGTCGTATTTGGGGAAGACCCAGGCATAGAAATCGGGAGAAACATCATCACCGACATACATTTCAGCCAAATCTTCGTAATAGGCCATTTTGTCGGGGGGAAGACGGATTCTTTCTTGGAAGGCGATCGCGTAATTGTAATCTCCTGCATCAATGGCTTTAGCAACGCGGGAATTTGCGCCGTCTGCACCAATCACAAGATCGACCTGGAGGGTTTTCTTTTCTCCCTGGGGTGAATCATTGGAATGATCGGCATAGTGAAGGGTGTAGGGAGCAGTATCGTTACGAGGAATATCCAATTGATACATCGTGCCGTTAATCAGGTTTGCCCCACATTTAACAGCGCGATCACGGAGGAAACCGTCTAAAACTTCCCGACGACACATCCCAATATATTCATCATCATTGAGCGTTTGACCGATATTCACCTCAATATTAGAAGGCGAAATCATCTTCATTTTGCGAACTTGACGATCAATAATTTCAGGAGGCAAGTCAAATTCACTGACCATACACAGGGGAATCGCACCACCACAGGGCTTGACGTTATCTAGCTTGCGCTCAAATAAATAGGTTTCAATACCCGCTTTTGCCAGTGTCTCGGCGGCAGATGCACCAGCCGGGCCTGAACCCACAACAGCAACCCGTAATACCAAAGCTTTATCTCCTAAACTTTTTCTAAAACAAAAATCACAAACAGCTACGCATCGAATCCTATCACAGCTTTTTAGTGAAAAGAAAGGCGATCGCAAAACTTTCGGGAAAGTCGCAATACAGCTTAACAACTATGTTACATAAGTTTACGAAATCTTTCAGTCGCATTAGTCTTTTAATCAAACTGGATTTTTATTGTTTTATCTTGTTTTATTATTCATTGAACTCACAGAGTTTGAAGATTCAAGAGAGGCTTTAGGATAAACAAGACGCTGATGATGAAATTGTTGCCAGACTCGCACAAAAACATCGGCAATAATCGGTAATTCTTCGTATTTAAGACCGCTATCTTTGAGTTGTTCATCTCGCCAACGGGCTTTGAAAATACGATTGATCATAGTGATTGCTGTTTCAGGTGTTGCGTCTTTGAGCGATCGCAAGGCCGCTTCTGAACTATCTGCTAACATAACAATTCCTGTTTCTCTAGATTGGGGAATAGGTCCTTCGTAGTAAAAAATGGCTTCATCTGGGGGTTCTTTTCCTGCTTTTGCGGCAGCTTCTTTTGCCTGATAATAAAAATAAGAAATTAACAATGTTCCTTGATGTTCAGGAATAAAATCACGGACAACTTGAGGTAATCCGTAGCGACGAGCCATTTCCACTCCTGCTGAGACGTGTTTTCTGATAATTTCTACACTGACAAATGGATCATTGATCAAATCATGTTTGTTGGGGCCGCCCATTTGATTTTCAATAAAACCGAGAGGGTCGTGCATTTTGCCAATGTCGTGATAAAGCGTTCCTGTTCTGACTAATTCCACATTACAACGCAATTCTCGTGCCGCCGATTCTGCTAAACAAGCAACAAAAAGTGTGTGTTGAAAAGTACCAGGTGCTTCGATCGCCAAGCGTTTTAATAAAGGACAATTTGGGTTCGCTAGTTCAACTAGTCGAATGGGTGTGACGACATCAAAAACTCTTTCTAAATAAGGAGAAATCCCGATCGCAACAATACTCCACGCCATTCCTAATAAGCCATAAATCACCGCACCAGGTAAAACGGCATACCAAATTGAAGTTGCAGTTGTACTAAGAATTAGATAAATAATCAGGTAAATGCTGCCTTGTAAAACGCCCAAACCCGTGCCTAAAAGAGCTAAGTCATCCCGCGATCGCAATCTTCCTGTAATTAATCCCGCCATCACCCCACTAGCGATTCCCGCTAAAGCATATTCCCAGTTAATATTATCAGTCGCAAAAGTTGAAAGTCCGCCGACTAATAACACCTGAGAAACTGCTAAAGTTGGCCCATAAAAACTACTAATTAATAATCCCACGGCGGGTAAATCTGCATAACGGGGATGAAGTAGAGACATTGCTGGTGTACTAATACTTAATAAACATAATAAAATATGATCTCGACGACGCAAAGGACGATGAATTCGTTGGCTAATTCCCCAAAAAATTAACACTGCCCCAGCAACTAATCCTGCCGAAATTGTTAACCCAATCCAGTTGGTTTCTCTGCGACTTAAACCCAAACTATCTAATAAAACAAATTGACTTTGTTCAATGATTTTACCCGCTTTAATAATAGCTTCGTCTTTTTTAATTGAAACCATCACAGGCTCGATTGCTTGGGCTGCTTGTTCGGCTTGATGTTTGGTTTCTTCTTTATCAATTATTAAGTTATAGCGATTATTTAAAAGGGCTAATAAAATTTCTTGAGCAATATTTTGGGCGGGTAATGATAAAGTATCTTGCAAGTGTAATTGAATAGTTTCTTGGAGCAGTCCAGCAGAAATTCCTGGAGGAACACCTTGGATTAAAATTCGATCAGAAACTTGAATAATTCTCTCTTGCGTATCTTTCCAAGCTTTTTCAGTAAATTGTAAAGCACTAATTAGACTATTTGGAGAAAGCTGATCAACTTTGGCGATCGCTAATTGATTCAAAACTTGAGAATATTGTTTACGGGCTGTTTTTATTTTGAAAATTAATGTTGCCGAGTCTGTTTTTGAATTTTTTTGAAGATAATATTTTAAATTGTTAGTAATTTTTTCAAGCTGTGGTAAATTACTATTAGATTGAGATTGAAATGTTTGTAAAATTTGTTGCCATTCTTGCTCCGAACAACTCCGTAAAAATTGCTGATCAGCTAGGCTTAGAATACTCGTAGAAATAAAAGGAAAGGGCGATATAATCTTTCTTAATTGGTTAATTTTATTTAATAAATCTTCTCGATTTTGCCTTAATTGTTCAGTTAAAATATCGTCTCGCATTAAACGGGGAACAATCCCAGTACGAACTTCTTTTCGCTTTTCTTCAGTGGTTTTTTGGTCTAAAAATTGGGCATCTTTCGGCGTAGTCACCGTAATAGGAGAAATACTACCAACGGCTAATTGAGGTTGATTATAAAAACGATAACCAATAACTCCCGTAAGCGAAATAACTGTGACTCCAAACATAACAGGAGAATGGATTTTTCTTGCTTGTTGAGAACCACAAACCTTTTGCCAAAAATTCGCTGAACAATTATTTTTTCGAGTTGATAAACAGCGATGAGAAGGAGAGAAACGCAACCATAACGGCTCTTTTTGCCATTGATCCTGTGAATTGCGCCACCAGTCCTGTAGGGATTGATTAAAATTCTGGAACGATTTCATTTTATTGTAAAAAAAGAAAAGACTTTTTGCAAAAAACGATGGCATAATTGACCTAAAAAATTAGCGGATCAATTCCATAAATCCAATTATCTAACCTAATTGCTTCCTTTTTTTAATTCTGCTGAAGTTTAAGAATGTTTGGAGACATGAAGATTCCTGAAATTTGCACGACTCTTTTTTTGTATCTTTCCATACCTTACACCTGTCTCACTTTAACAGTAGTCTCAATAAATTTCTAGTGAAGAATCAGTTCTATCTTGATTATTTTTACCGTAAGAAATAGTAAATTCTGCTTTGATCGAATTTTATCTCGGTTTTTCTGATCTTTTTCTAAATAAGTAAAATCCCCTAAAAATTCTTATTATTAAAAATAATCAGCTTGGGAAATTAATCGCAAATTAAAACGGCGTTGAATCACCAAAGGAGACGCTAATGCAGTAGAAAAAGGCAAAGATTTTGTTGATAAATTCCCTGACCACCGATTCCACAATTGATTGATTTGTTCTGGAAGGTCAAATTCTGCCAAATTTCTCTCGGTTTTTAATTGATAAAAAAAGGTATTCCCGTCAAGCCGTGATAAGTTCCTGCTAAAGCTCCAGCGATCGCATGAATGTTTGTATAAATTATACTTTTCCAGACTGTTTTCAGAGTTGGCGATCACCTCTTCCCAATTAAGAAAAACTGCAATCACCATTATTCTTTTCAGTTTAATTGAGAAAAGCAAGGAATTAATTGCCAAGCTAACTAAAAAAATCGGCGATCGCGCTACAAGAAAAGTCAAAATCTCAAAACTTGGTGTATTATAGCTTTATCTTGCTGATAACCCACTGGATGGAGAATAAGATCATGACAAATATTAAACCAGTCTCTACACAAAAAACATTACTTAATCGTCAAAAGTCTTTAGCTCTTAAGGGTTTTCCACAAAACACGCTACTACAAGAAGTTCGTTGTGGTTATGGCAAGTGTTCCTATAGTGGTTGTTATTGTTAAAAATATCAAGGTAACGCCAGCACTTGTCAAAATTCGGGCTGTGACCATAGTTATGCTGCTCATTGGTAATTATCAAATCGCCTTATTTTAACCTTACAAAATATGGCGTTGCTGATTTGGACTATGAATTCTCCCTTGACTTATTTGAAAAATCCAATCTCAAGCTGATTTTTGGATATGTGCAAAATCATCATTCATATCTTGATTCAGCAACGCCTAAAATATATAGTTATTAAGAAAAACCTTTAATCTTTTTAGATAATTTATTAAAATTCATAACATTTAAATACAAAGTAAAGGCAACACAGAAAACTATACCAAAAGCTTTATTAGTTATCAAAATTTAGTGTTTTTAAAATTTGAAAATTAACTTTTTTATCATCAATTATAATCTATGATTTATGGTGAAAACTATCAATTTTTTCTAACTCATCAATCAATGAATCACTCTTTATATCATTGCCAATAACCGATCGCATTCCTTCTAAAGTGGAGGCAATACTGCGGGGATCCATAAACAAAACTTTACTGCTTTCACTTCGCCCAATAGTCGTTCCCATATCAAGATAATTTTGAGCGAGCAAAAATTGTAGAGCTTCTTTTGCTTTACTATCGGTGCTTAATTTTTCAGTAATAATGTTAATTGCCAGGGCGATCGCTTCTGCTTTAAGAATTTGTTGCTGACGTTCGGCTTCTGCTTTGAGAATTGCTGATTTTTTCATGGCTTCAGCATCCAAAATACTGGCTTGAGCTTGACCCTGGGCAGAATTAATGGCAGAATCTCGTTCCCCTTCCGAAGTTAAAATTGCGGCCCGTTTTTTGCGTTCTGCGGTCATTTGCAATTCCATTGATTCTAAAACTGCTTTGGAAGGCAAAATATCGCGTAATTCTACCCGCGTCACTTTCACGCCCCAAGGATCGGTTGCCACATCCAAATCGCGCAAGAGGATTTCGTTGATTTCTGAACGAGCAGTAAAAGTTTGATCTAGTTCTAATTGACCGACTTCTGAGCGAATTTGAGTTAAAACTAGATTTACCATTGCCGATTGTAGATTTTCGACTTTATAGTAGGCTTTTTCCATATCAACAATGCGCCAATAAATAACAGCGTCAACTGTGATGGAAACATTGTCTTTGGTAATGCAGGATTGAGGCGGAATATCGAGGACTTTTTCGCGGGTTGTTTGCTTATATACAACTTTATCTAAAAAGGGGAAAATAAAATTTAAACCTGGTTCTAATTTTTTGTTATAACTTCCCAATCTTTCTACTAAATGTTCATTTTTTTCATTGACAATTTTTACAGAACCAAAAAGAGCAGAACCGCCAAAAGCTAAGGCAAACAAAAAGAAAACACCTTCCATAAAATCTCCAAGTTTTAGTTAATATTCAGGAATAAAGTTTAAAATAATTAAGCGAAATTAATCTACAATCGGATAAACAATTAGTGTATTTCCCTTTCTTCCAACCACATAAACTTTTTGGGAAATGGCAATAGTAATGTCTTGATCTTCACATTCAGCTCGCCAGGAATTTCCTTCATATAAAACTCTTCCTGTTTGGCCTGCTTCTATGGCTGTTAAAGTTTCTCCTGCGATCGCGTCATTATGTTTTAATTTGCTTGAACGAACTGGCAAAAATCGACGAGAAAGAATAATTAGCATGGTTGAAAAAAATAACCAAAGCGTCACCTGTATGCCAAAGCTCGGAATCACTAAGGCAATTAAAGCTACTGCGATCGCGCTTATGCCCATCATTAAAGCAACAAAAGCAACAGGAAAAACCACTTCGGTGAAGCAGAGAACAGAGCCAGCAATAATCCAGAGTAAAACAGGATTCATATTTGTTATAAGTTCATCCATAGAAGAATGAAAAATCTAAACAAGTTTTTGTATGAGTCACCTTTATCCTAGCTTAAACAGAGAATATTAGTTTAGTTATTAAGTTTTTAAAAAGTTTATTTCAATTAACATTATTAAACCCGAAAAAGGTTAAGATTACTTTTTAGTTTTTACGTTAATTTTACGAAAATCAAGGAAAATTTATGGCAACTCAACTGACAACTGATCTGCTGATTGTGGGTGGTGGAACTGGAGGAACAGCAGCAGCGATTCAGGCGGCCCGTCGCGAAATTTCGACAATTTTAGTGAGTGAATTTGATTGGTTGGGCGGAATGTTAACAACGGCTGGGGTTGCGGCTCCTGATGGCAATGAATTGGCAGCTTGGCAAACGGGATTTTGGGGCGCGTTTCTGAGGGAATTACAGCAAAAACAACCAGGAGGACTGGATCATAGTTGGGTTAGTTTGTTTACCTATGATCCCCGTGTTGGCGCGGAGATTTTTGCAGATTGGGTGAAAGAGTTACCAAATTTAACTTGGATTTCTGGACAAACACCTTTAGCCGTAATTCGTCAAGATAACGCTATTTTAGGCGTAAATTTTCAAGATTATCAAATTAATGCCAAAATTACGATTGATGGAACAGAATTAGGCGATTTATTAGCATTAGCAGAAATTCCCCATCGTTGGGGTTGGGAATGGCGAGAAGAATTTGGAGAATTGAGTGCGCCCGTGAGCAGTAATGAATTAACCGAGCAATATCCCGTACAATCTCCTACTTGGGTTTTTATTGCCCAGGATTACCAAAAAGAGTCTGCTCCAACCTTAAAACCTTTACCTAACTATGATCCCACTTGTTTTCAGAAAGCTTGGAAAAATTATGGAGTTGAAAAATTTCTCAATTATGGACGTTTACCAGGCTATCGCTTGATGATCAATTGGCCGATCACAGGAAATGATTATGGCGTTAATCTAAATCGTTTAATTGGTTCAACTTCAGAAAAACAAAATTTCTTGCAAGAAGCCTATGATCATAGTTATAATTTTGCCTATTTCTTACAACAGAAATCTGGTAAAAATATTGGTTTAGCAGAAAGTATTTTTCCTCAAAAAAATTCCTATCATACAGGTTTTGCGCTTCATCCTTATTACCGAGAAAGCCGACGTTTAAAAGGAAAAGTGACTATTATTGAGCAAGATATTTTGCCTAAATTAGGTGGATTTGTGGCAGCTTTACCAATGTTTAATAATCAAGTAAATGCGATCGCGATCGGAGATTATGCCAACGATCACCATTATCCAGGAATTGAATTTGCCTTACTTCCCAAATCTCTGCGCTGGGGAGGCCGTTGGACAGGAACCCCTTTCACAATTCCCTATCAAGCCTTGGTTCCTGAAAATTTAGACGGTTTTTTGGTTTGTGATAAAAATATTTCCGTGTCGCACATCGCCAATGGTAGCACCCGTTTACAGCCAGTCGTTATCAATATTGGTCAAGCTGCTGGAATGGCCGCTGCTTTGTGTATCGAGTTAGATTGTCAACCCCAAGACTTGCCTGTTCGACAACTACAAGAAGCTTTATTAACTGATAAATTGGCTCCTTCGGGCATTATTCCCTGTTTTAATTTGCCGCCCGATCATCCAGAATGGCTAACTTGGCAAAGGTATTATTTGGACAACCCAAAAGAATATCCTCTTGATGGCAATTGTCCCTGTCAAACGATTGATTATCAGCCCAAATATACGCAATTATTTACAGGAATTTTTGAAAAAATAGGTGAACAAGATTATCGTTTTACTTGTCAAAATAATTCAGAAAAAGAAAATCAAATTTGGCAATTAATTACAGAAAGACCAGAAGTTAATGAAAAATTATTGCAGCTTGAAAATCAACAATTAATCTCGGTTTTAGGACGTTCTAATTTAGGCGGAGAATGGTTATTAGCTGACAAGATTATAGATTAAGATTTTCTTTAAATCAGATTTATTTTTCTAATCTAACAACATACCATTGCAAGTAATTATTGTCTCCCATTTCTAATTCACAAAAATTATCTTGTAAATATTTTACTTGTTCATCTAAATTAGAAAACTTATGTAATTCTCTGGGTAATTCTTCAGGGTAATTTTGCAAAATAACTTTAAGTTTGTTAAATAACTCTTCAGGCGTTAAAAACTGTTCTGATTGCTCAGCTTCAAGAACAACAAACATATCTTCTTGGTACATTAATGAGCTTGACATAGAATTAAAATGTTAATTTAATTAGATTATAGTTTGACATGATTTGTCGTAAATATTTAATATCTTAACTCCTTCTTAAGTTAGGATTTTTAAGTCAAAATTTACACCGAATTAGAAAAAATATAAAAGAGTGTTTGTAATAATCCTACCAAGAAACCTAAGACACCACCTAAATTAACGATCGCCTGTAACTCACTTTTAACAATTCCTTGAATTGCTAATTCTAAATCTTCTGGAGACGTGCCTTTTATCCGAGAAATAATAACTTGATCAATAGATAAAATGGGAATTGCTTGTTGAACAATTTTTTCTAAATCTTCTTCTAAATAACGCTCCAAAATAGCTGCTAATTCTTGGCTAACAATTCCTAAAGATCCTGTAAAAGCTGAAGAATCTTGCAAACGATTAACAATAACAATCGCTAAATTATCCCAATCAATAGAAGTACCAAAATCCTGTAAAAAATTGGCTCCACTTTCTCGAATATAAGAACGGACAGCTTCTCCCGTCGTTTTTCGGAGTTGATTAACGGTTGATAATGGTAAATTTTGTAATGATAAATGATGCAACCAATTTCGCAGACGACCTCGAACTTCTAGGGATAAAGTTAATTCTTTAATACGCGTATTTGCGACTTCTTTTTCTTCAATACAAAAACTCCGCAAACGAATTAAGGTATTACGAACACCAAATAAATTAGCCACTACCCAATAAGTTCCACTGGTCTTTTCACGGAACCCTTCATCAATTACTTGAATATTGCGATCTGTGAGAAAATCAATCAGTGCTAAACGCAATATATCGGTAGGTAAAACACTTTCTAATAACCAATCGGCAAATTGTCTTGCTTGTAATTCTGAAAGCTGAAAATCTAGTAAAATCTTGTCAAAAATTTGATTAATTTGTAGTTCTAAAAAATTCTCTCGACGGGAAAAAACTTTCAATAATCTTGGTAAAGATTCACTAAATAAATCCCTTAAAATATTGGCTAGAATCTTAGCAGTTTTTTGTTCTTTGTCACTTCTAATTTGCTTGAGAGCTAAGTTTAATAACCAGGTTAATGCTGATTCTACTCGTTCGGTTTCTAATAACTTTTTAGCTAATTTTTGTAATTCTTCGGGAGTTAATAAAGATCCCATAATCGTATCAGAAACTCTTGCGGCTAAACGTTCTTGATTACGGGGAATTAAACCAGGTGTAAAAGGTAATTGAGACTTGCCAATATAAATCGCTTTGTAAGGGCGAAATAACATTTGAATAGCGATATCGTTAGTAAAATAGCCAATAATAGCTCCAGCAATCGGTGGAACAATTAAGGGCCATAAAGTTGATAACTCCATCATTTCATTACTTTATATAAATTCAAATAGACTAAGTTAATATTATTACTTTTGAGCAACTAAAATGCCCATTAATCCGCCTGCGATCGCGTAGTGAGTAACTTTAGAGAAACCTGCTTGATAAGCTAATTTTACTTGATTTTGACCATTAGGAAATCGCTCTAAACTGGGATAAATATAAGCATATTCTTCGATGACTTGAAAATAATTAGCGGTGGGAACGACGATCTCCTTTAAATACCATTGTTGAAAAGATTGCATCCAAGTTTGGGTGGGATGATGAAAATCTAGAATTGCAACCTTGCAACCTGGCTTCAAGACTCGATGTAATTCGGCCAAAGCACGGGGAATATCGGTCACATTTCGCAACCCATATCCCATCGTAGCACAGTCAAAAGTTTCGGCTTCAAAGGGCAGATTTAGGGCATCTCCTTTTAACCATTGAATCGGTAAAGGAGGTATTTTTAGAGGTGTTTGTTGGGAGGCGATCGCGAGTAAATTTGCAGAAAAATCTAAGCCAATTACCCGACCTTGAGGGCCGACTTTTTTCGCTAAAAGTTTGGTTAAATCACCACTTCCACAACAGACATCTAAGGCGGTTTGACAGGGTTGAGGATTGCACCATTTGACAGTCATCAATTTCCAAACCCGATGTTGACCAAAACTTAGCCAATTATTTAAAGGATCATAAACTGGAGCAATACGGTCAAAGATTGCTTGTACTTCTGAGGAGGAAACAGAAACTTTTTCAATCATATCTTGACATTACAACGAGAAAAATTAAACAAAATTACACTCTTTTTATTATCAGATATTAGTGCGACAAATTAATGAGAAACAACAGATTTAGAGCATAAATTAATTATTAAAACACCGAGTACAATGAGTCCAATTCCTATCTGAGCGGCAAAATCAAGCTGTTGCTGGAAAAAAAATTTACCAATTAATGTAATTAATACAATTCCCGTCCCTGACCAGATAGCATAAACAATACCAATAGACATAGTTTTTAAGGTTAAACTTAAGCAATAAAAAGCTATGCTATAACCAAGAATAACAACTAGACTGGGCATTATTTTTGTGAAACCCTCTGACGCTTTTAATAAACTTGTAGCTATTACTTCAGCAATGATTGCGATCAATAAAATCAAATAGGACATAAAAAAAATCGATTTCTATCTTTCTTGAACTTCTATTTTGACAGAATAATAAAATAATTTGAATAATTAATCTAAAAATAGTTAAGCTGTCATGAATTTAGATTGCATAATGATTTTTCTAAAAGTCTCATAACAATGAGCTTAAGCCCGTTGCCTGTATGCGTTTTGAATAATTAACAGGTTATCAGTAATAATCAATGTCTAATTATAGAAAAATTAAAGTTTAAACGCTTTAAAATTAAAATTTTCTCGTAAGTGGGTATATTTTTGCTAATCTTGGCAGTAATATCATTATCTAAAACCTATTGTTGATTTTTTATCGACGAGTAAATCTTGTTATTATTTTCTTTTATTGCCCTATGAAATCTCAATTTCCACACTCAAATGAAGCTACGCGATCGCCAGATAGTTCAGTGCGCAATGCCAAGCAAAATTCCTTAGAATCGCCTGATGTGTTCGAGGAAGAGCAGGATTTATTTGATTATTATTATCATGATCCTGGAAGCGCGCCTGGCACATTGAGTATCGAAGCCGATGCCTATCCTACCGAAATCAATATTTTTGATTATTCACCAGACCAAATTAACCACGCTAAACGCATCACAGCCCAGGAAATTGTGCCTTATTTGGACACAGAATCGATTTCTTGGATTGATGTTCAGGGCTTGGGAAATGAAAAAGTTTTAAGAGAAATTGGAGAAATTTTTCAATTGCCGCCTTTAGTTTTGGAAGATGTTGTTAATGTGCCTCAACGCCCTAAATTAGAAATATATCCTGATTTTTTATTGATTACAACACAAATGGTGATGGCGAAAAAAAAAGGTTTTTGGACAGAACAAATTAGTTTTATTTTAGGTAAGAATTATTTGCTAACAATTCAAGAAGAACCTCTCAGAGATCCGTTTGATCCTGTTAGAAATAGATTAGAAAGGAACATTGGTTTGATTCGTCAATTAGGAGTAGGTTATTTATGTTATGCCTTGATTGATGCGATTATAGATAACTTTTTTCCTGTGCTAGAAGCCTATGGCGATCGCCTAGAAATATTAGAAGAAGAAGCCATTACCAAACCCAATCATCGTACCTTAAAGAAAATTTATAAAATACGCCGAGAACTCTTAGCTTTTAGACGATTAGTTTGGCCTCAAAGAGAGATTTTTAATAGCTTAATTCGAGACGGAAGTGATCATATTAATCCGAGTATCCTTAATTATGTAAGAGATTGCTATGATCATACGATTCAAATTATTGATGTTATTGAAACTTATCGAGAACTCGCCTCTGGATTAACCGATATTTATCTTTCGGCAACGGGCAATAAGATGAACGAAATCATGAAAGTTTTAACAATTATTTCTACTATTTTTATTCCCTTAACTTTCATTGCTGGAATTTATGGTATGAACTTTAATACCGAAAAATCTCCCTACAATATGCCAGAATTAAATTCATATTGGGGATACTTTATTTGTCTGGCAATTATGTTATTAATTAGTCTGATTCAAATCTTTATTTTTTGGCAAAAAGGTTGGTTTCGTAATCCTTTAGAAGATAATGGCGATCGCTAATCCTTCACCTTGATCAAATAATAGTACAATGAAAAGAAAAGGAAAATAGCTTAATCCACGCTCTCGAACAAATTCCTAACTCTCATAGCAGTAGTGGTTGTCGTCATCCTCTACCATTAGTCCTCCTAATAGTAATCATGGCGATAATGAGCGGAGAGTATGGCTATCGGGGAATGAAATGTGGCGTTGCTGAATCAGGATATGAATAATGATTTTGCACATATCCAAAAATCAGTTTGAGATTAGCTTTTTCAAATGAAACAAAGGAGAATTCATAGTCCAAATCAGCAACGCCAAAGAAGTTTACTTAGAAACTCATTAATTCTAATTGAACAGGTGCTGTGCCACTTCCATAAACTCCAATCGCTCTGGCCGCTCCAGCCGACAAATCAATAACGCGTCTTCCTACATAGGGTCCTCGGTCATTAATGCGAACCATTACCGATTGACCATTCCGCAAATTAGTAACTCTGAGTTTGGTTCCAAAAGGAAGTGTCTTATGAGCCGCAGTATAAGCATTTTGGTTATAGCGTTCACCGTTAGCAGTTCGACGACCATGAAAACCAGGCCCATACCAAGAGGCAACTCCTCGTTTGATTACGCGACTCATTGGCAGAGTATTTTCGATCAGGTTGCTTGGCTGCAAAACTTTGGCAACAGAAGTTAGCGGTGCTGCATCTCCCATTATTCGTCGTAAACGGTTTGCCATCTGTAGGGCATCTTTACCGAGATTGCGCGTGGTATCTGGCAAAATTGTATTTTTATTGAGGCTAACGAGAATATTTTGATTAATTTGAATATTGTAGGTACGTTTGCTTTTATCAACTCCAACGGTAATATTTTCGGCGTTAAAGTTGGGATCGTTTGCTAATTGGTTGATTTGGTCGGCGATCGCTTGGGCGCGAACCATTGGATTATCAGGAGAAGTAAAATTCTGATTATTAATAAGAGTCGTTAAATCTGCTTTTGTACCCAAAAAAGTAATCATTGGAATGTTACGTACCCGCAGCGTAACAGCTAGTCTTCCATCTTTCCAGGCATGAGGTCTAATATTTGCGATCGCCGTTTGGTCTTGAAAAACAGGATTCAAAATTGTCGGCGTAACAGAATTTTGAATGGATGCAGTGGTAGTATCAGTGGTTAGTTCAGGAGTTGAAATTTCAGAAGTTTGAGTAAGATTTTGATCGCCATTAGAAGCCAGAGCTTTGTTGAGACCATTCAAAAAGAACACAGTTGTTCCCAATATGGTCATTAAGGCGGTTGTGGTTAATCCATTCAGAATTGTTTTTTTCATAAGCATCAATAGGGTTTGAGTTTTTTTTTATGAGTCAACTAATTCCTAAAAAATAAGAAAGGTTGAACTACCAACTCAGGGCATCTCATAAGTTAGTCACAAATAAGGAGTAGTGTTTTTAGTCAATTTGTATCAACTTGTGACAGATTAACACGGTGATCTGGGTGGGGATCACGCTAAACCTAATCGTTTAAGTCTTTTTAAATCAGAAATTCAAATATTGCTTGACTTTAATGACAAAATAAAAAGAAGATTATGGGTTGTTGATTTTTTCTTGTTTGAATAACCGCTTTACAATTCGACAAAAATCGTGTTTAGCCGCTCAGATTTTTATAAGCCAAATTGGATAAGGCTAGGCATGACACTTGAAAAACTGTCCTATCAAAACCAACTAAGTAAAAATACGGATAGAGGATGTATTATTGGTGATCGTATATTGTCCAAAAAAGAGTAAATCTTGATTAATTAAAAGTAGTTAGATAAGAATATTTAATGAGAATGACGGACGAATTGACCTGCGATCGCCAAATTAAACGGTTCCAATGATCAGCTTTTCTTATTTCTCTACTCAGGAAAGATAATGTTATGTCGGAAAAACCTAATTTTTCTCATGAATAAATAGCATTTGGCACGGAGAAAAACTTGAGATCAGCAACCTTTACCCTTTAGCATGAAAAAAAGTATTAGTTATTTTAGTTATTAAGGTTATTTTTCCAATGGATTATAGAGAAGCGGGAGTTGATGTGGAAGCGGGCCGTGATTTTGTTGAACAAATTCGACGAGGAGTAGAAAGCACTTATCGCCCAGGTGTTTTGGGTGGATTAGGTGGCTTTGGCGGACTTTTTCAATTACCAACAGGTTACACAGCACCCGTATTGGTGTCGGGAACGGACGGAGTTGGCACAAAGCTCAAAATTGCTCAGGAATTAAACCGCCATGGAACTATTGGTATTGATTTAGTAGCGATGTGTGTGAATGATGTGTTGACTTGTGGGGCTGAACCTTTATTTTTTCTGGATTATTTAGCCACTGGAAAATTACAACCTCAACAATTAGCAGAAGTTGTAGCGGGAATTGTGGAAGGTTGTCGCTTGAGTGGATGTGCCTTATTGGGTGGAGAAACGGCAGAAATGCCTGGTTTTTATCCTACGGGGGAATATGATGTGGCAGGTTTTTGTGTCGGTATTGTCGAAAAAAGTAACTTATTGGACGGCTCCCAGGTACAAATTGGAGATGTGGCGATCGCGCTAGCAAGTTCGGGTGTTCATAGTAATGGCTTTAGTTTAGTGCGTAAAATTGTGGAAACTCAAGGCTTTAAATGGCAAGATTCTCCAAAAGATTTAGGCGGCCAAAGTTTAGGCGAAATTTTATTAACACCCACTCAGATTTATGTTAAGCCTGTTTTAGAAGCTCTACGTTCAGATTTAAAAATTCACGGGATGGCCCATATCACAGGCGGAGGATTGCCCGAAAACTTACCTCGTTGCTTAGGAAAAAATCAATCTATTCAAATTAAACAAAATAGCTGGGAGATTTTACCTATTTTTCAATGGTTGGCAAAAGTCGGACAAATCAACGAAACCGCCATGCTAGAAACATTTAATCTGGGAGTCGGCTTTGTTATTTTAGTTTCCCCTGAACAAGCAGAAACAACCATTAGTTATTTTCAGTCCCAAAATATTCCAGCTTACTTAATCGGTAAAATCATCGAAGGGAATGGTAGCCTAATATTTGCTTAATCAGAGTTTTTGATTTCAGTAATCTTCTAAGTAGGTGGTTGAAATTAAATATAAATAAATTTGGCATAGCAGAAGTGTTAAAAGATAGCTTAAAAAGGCAAAAAAGGGGATGAAATATCAGATTTTTCCCTAAAAAAATAAAAATATTAATCCTAAGATTAACTCTTTTCCTCAAATTGTCAAATCTATTCTCAAGCAACTAAGCTGTTAAGTATTTAAATTTCTTGGTCAATCCTTTGTCAGCAAGGGCTTCAGAGAATAAAATGTGGAGTTTAGATAAATAAGAACCTACCCACCTCTGACTATCCCATTTTAGACTCTCAAAAATTCTTTGAAATCTGGCTGAATTTTAGATTAGACTGCTCACTAACGAGTATGATATAGCTATTTGTCAAGCTAAAATATACAGGTATTAAAGGAGATATATCAACTTTTTTTAAAGCGTATAAATCTCCTAAAATCACGTATTTTAACAGGATTTATAGTCAATGAGTTTAACAAATAAGACGTAAATATAAAGAGACAGAACTATCATTACTGCCGATGGATTCTAGTGGTATTTCTTTGACTAGTAAACTATTTTAGAACAAAAATTATTATCAAATTAGACTCCTAACAAGGGTTAATTTATGGCGTTCCTTTTGTCATTTGAGCTATACTCTTTTTTCAGAGACCTTTGCTTGCGATCAATAAAATAGGCTAATATCACTTAACACGAACAAAAAAGTTTTTTACTAGTATTATATAAATAAGAAATAACTCATCCAAAAAACAATTACTAAATAGCTTTAAGAGCTACAAAAAAAAATTTATGATATTTAATAAATTAATAAAAAGTATAAAATCCATCTAACTTTCTGATAACAAAAATAATACTAAACAAAAGTTTGCAACACAACACCGATTATCGATAACAAAAAAAAATATAAAAGTTTATAGAATTCAATATAATAAATAGCGTCCACAAACTAAGTATTTATTCTCATTACTGTAATGACCCATCAATTCCCTTGGCTCACCGTAATCCTTCTATTTCCCCTCATTGCCTCGCTAATTATACCAATATTACCCGATAAGGACGGTAAGCAAGTCCGTTGGTATGCTCTCGGTGTGGGAATAGCAGATTTTGCCCTAATGTGTTACGTCTTTTGGCAAAACTACGACATTCATTTATCTAGCTTTCAATTGGTTGAAAAATTTGACTGGATACCCCAATTCGGACTTAGTTGGTCAGTTTCAGTCGATGGAATTTCTCTCCCCTTAGTTCTCTTAGCAGGACTGGTCACAACTCTTTCAATCTTTGCAGCATGGCAAGTAAATTATAAACCCCGTCTTTTTTATTTTTTAATGTTAGTGCTTTATTCTGCACAAATTGGAGTCTTTGTTGCTCAAGATATTTTACTTTTATTTATTATGTGGGAAATAGAACTAGTTCCTGTTTATTTACTAGTTTCTATTTGGGGTGGACAAAAACGTCAATATGCTGCGATGAAGTTTTTGCTTTACACTGCTGCCGCTTCTATTTTTATTCTAGTTGCAGCTTTGGGTATGGCACTAACTGGCGATAACATGACCTTTGATCTGGCAGAGTTGGCCTTAAAAGATTATCCTCTTGGCTTGGAGATCTTCCTTTATGCAGGACTCTTAATTACCTTTGGGGTCAAGTTAGCTATCTTTCCGTTTCATACCTGGTTGCCTGATGCTCATGGAGAAGCTTCTGCACCTGTTTCAATGATTTTGGCGGGAGTTTTATTAAAGATGGGAGGATATGGCTTAATTCGTATTAATCTTGGCATTCTTGACCAGGCTCATGTCTATTTCGCGCCAGTTCTAGCAATTTTAGGGGTTGTGAATATTGTTTATGGGGCATTTAACTCTTTTGCTCAAAATAATATGAAACGTCGCCTTGCTTATTCTTCAGTTTCGCACATGGGTTTTGTCCTTTTAGGAATTGCTTCTTTTACTGATTTAGGAATTAGCGGTGCCATGTTACAGATGATCTCTCATGGTTTAATTGCGGCCGTTCTCTTCTTTTTAGCGGGTGTTACTTATGACCGAACTCATACTCTTTCTCTAACTGAAATGGGTAATATTGGTAAAGTAATGCCGATAGTATTTGCACTCTTTACTATTGCGGCAATGGCTTCTTTAGCTTTACCTGGAATGAGTGGCTTTGCGAGTGAACTAGCAGTTTTTGTGGGTTTAGCAAGTAGTGATATTTACAGTACTGCTTTCCGTACAGTTACCGTTTTTCTGGCTGCTGTTGGTTTAGTTTTAACACCAATTTATCTTCTTTCTATGCTTCGTCAATTGTTCTACGCGAATGATAATTTCCCAAATTGTGAATTGGACAATCAAAAAATTGATCAGCAAGAACAGCAAGAAGCGGTTTGTTTTGGAACCAGTTGTGTTCTTCCAGAGGATGCAAATTATGAAGATGCAAGATCGAGAGAGGTCTTTATTGCAGCTTGTTTTATTCTGCCTATTATTGCAATCGGTTTATATCCTAAGTTAGCAACTCAGATTTATGATGTGACAACGGTTGCTATTAATACCCAACTACGTCAGTCTTATGGCCAAATTGCTGAATCTAATCCTGAAATTTATGCTCAGTTGTTAACGGCTCCTAGCATTACTAAATCTGAAATTGCTGCTGTGGACATTATTCGATAATTTTTCAACTTTTAAACTATAAAAAAGGCGATCAATTCTTAGATTTTTTTAAGAATTGATCGCTTTTTTCGAGAGGAATATTTATTTAGTTAAAGCTAATAATTAAATGGCGATCGCCGTCGAAACTGATACGACCTTGATTTTGAAAATCACCAAGAAGTCGAGTAATGGTAACTCTGGTTGTGCCGATCGCGTTGGCCAACATTTGATGAGTAAGACGAACAGTTAAACGTGTTCCGCCCGCCATTGGTTGTCCCATCTCTTTAGCTAATAACTTCAATAATTCTTGTAATCGTTCATCCACTCTTCTTAAACCTGCGATCGCCAAAAGAGCTTCAGATTGACGCATTCGTTGGATAACTTGGGTAAGTATGACTGGGGATAATTTTGGGGTATTTTCAATCTCAACTAAGGGATACCAACGCAAGTAAACATCAGCCAAAGCTCTTGCTTGATAGGTTTCTATCTCATGGGCAGTTAACCACAAACCAAAAAATTGCTCAGCATAGGCCCAACCCAAGAGAATTTCATCTCCACTAGAAACAAATTGACTCAGTTGAACGACTCCCCGATAAACTTGCCAGATGCCTTCTTCTGCTAGGGGAATAAATTCTCCTTTGTCATAAACATGGAGCCGACGACCTTCGACAACATTGGTTTTTTCAGAAACAACGGGGGTTAGCGGATTAGTCAGCAACATAAAAACCTGAAAGAGAATAATAAATCTCTGTTATGGTGAACGAACTAAAATTTGTAAAGCGGCATTTATTTAACACACTACAAGGATCTGGTCAAAATTAGGTAATGAACAGGTTAAGTTAAACTGAAAAAACTTTAATGCTCCAAATTATCCCATTCTTGCTCGATAATCTGCGTAGAAAAATTGTCGCCACAACACAAAAGTTCCGTCTTTTTTGAGCATTCCGATCGCTGGATGAGTAACTCCATTAAACATGGTGGTTTTGACTAAAGTGTAGTGCATCATATCTTCAAAAATTAAGCGATCGCCGACTTTTAAGCTCTGTTCAAAGCTATAATCTCCCAAAAAATCTCCCGATAAACAAGATGATCCGCCCATACGATAACGAGTTTGACCAGTTTGAGGTTCAGAAGCTCCACGAATTTCGGGTTTATAAGGCATTTCTAAACAATCAGGCATATGACCCGTAAAAGAGACATCTAACATGACATTAATATGTTCAGAAGTGGGAATTAAATCTTCTATTTGACTCAATAAAAAACCTGTTTGCCAAGCGATCGCAGAACCTGGTTCCATAATTAATTGCAAATGAGAATGACGTTGATGAAAATCTTTTAAAGTTGCGATCGCGTGATCTACGTTGTAACCTTCACGAGTCATCAAATGCCCACCGCCCAAATTTAACCACTTAATCTGGGGTAAATATTTGCCAAAATAATGCTCAATACTAAATAAAGTTTTTTCGAGAGCAAAAGAATCACTTTCACAAAGATTATGAGATAAAAAACCCTCAACTCCGACGGGCAAAGTTTCTTCCAAAGATTCAGGTGAAATACCCAAACGAGTTCCAGACTGACAAGGATTATAAAGTGGCGTTTCTACAGGAGAATATTGGGGATTAATTCGCAGTCCCACCGATGGCCGAAATTGAGAATTTTGAACCCAGGGTTGAAACCGTTTCCACTGATTCACTGAATTAAAAGTTAAATGGGAAGCCAAGGGTAAAATTGCAGAAAAATCTTGATCCCGATAAGCAGTTGAATAGACATGAACTTCTTTACCAAATTCCGCCTCAGCGAGTTGGGCTTCCCAGAGAGAACTAGCCGAAGCTCCTGCCAAAAAAGGACGGATTATGGGAAAACTATGAAACAGCGAATAACCCTTGAGAGCCAACATCACTTTGATCGGAGCCTCCCGTTGAACTCGGGCAAAAATTGCTAAATTTCGTTCTAATGAAGCCTCTTCTAGCACAAAACAAGGAGAGGGAATCGGGTCGAAAATAGTTTGACTCATGATTTTAGGATTTTAGTAAGACTTTATTGACACTGATTTATTCAGGCAATAAAATATGTAACTACACCATATATTATGTCTGGAACATTGACACTCCCACTGTTAAATCAAAGATTATAACGAGGGATTCTTGCTTCTTTCAGATTACCTCTTAGCTAGATACCAAGATTACTCTTAATACCCCCGTCAAATACCCAGGCATTTTAAACTTGGTTTTTCTTCTGCCAGAACGCTAGTATCTAGGCTGTAATTTTTCCTTAAAAGTTTTACGTTGACTAAGATTTTCCAGCCAACAACTCTCTACTTTTGCTATTTAATTTTCTAAGTACTGAGTTTGTTTCAGCCCACATTACTGGTTACCTTTATGGTGATTTTAACACTTAAGCAACTACAGTTAACGACATTAAACCTATCGGCTCTAACGAGAGTCCTATGAATGATATTAAAGATAGGAATTAGCAAGCACGAAGGCGATCGCATTGGTCTATACGACACAGTTTTAAGTTCCAGGGATTATCAGGAAAGTTTTGAGAATATGCGATAAAAGTAGATATAGCGATCGCCGATTTGATAATCAGGATCAAACCCATCCTTTCAGATAGTAAATAAACAATCCTAAATACTCTTTTAAGGCGATCGCCGTTTGATTTAAATAATTAGTATCAGGCAACAAATAGATTAAGATTGTCCCCAAATTAAAATCCTGAACAGTTCCTTCTGTCACCAAAAAATCGGCGGGAGCAGGAATCACTTTCATTCCCAATTTTTCAAAAATGAGTCGAGCGCGGGGCAGATGGAAAGCCGAAGTGACGAGCAGAATTTCTTTAATACTTTTTTGATCAAGAATTTTTTGCACATTAACAGCGTTTTCGTAGGTATTCAATGACTTAGGTTCCTCAATAATCGCTGAAGACGGAACGCCCATCATTTCCAATAAAGTTGCCATGTCTGCCGATTCAGGTTTGCCCTGACTGAGCCAATTAATCCGCCCGCCTGAAGGAATAACTAGAGGTGCTTTGCCGTCACGATAAAGTTTGGCTCCGTAAATAACGCGATCGCCTGCTTCATTGACTTCGGGAATGGAACGAGGATAATTAGCTGATGAGATGCCGCCACCTAAAATCACAATCGCTTCAGCTTTCGGGATAACAGAAGGTGGTAAATTTTGCCATTCGAGCGATCGCATTAAGGCTTGACTGACCCACATATTGCCACTGACTAGAATAATTACCAAAGCTAAAACCGCAGGCAATTGAATCCAGGAGCGTTGTCTCCAAGCCCAAAAACAAATAATACCTAGCAAAATAGAAACTAGACCCAATGGATATAGCAATAGGGGTAAAAATTTAGAGAAGAAAATAAAATCTATCCCCAAATACTCTTTTAAGAAAAGCTTAGAAGATGAAGGGGTAAATGCAAAAAGAGTAACCAAAATCATTGACGAGTAAAACGTAAGCTGGCAAGATTATCGGAATTTTTATCGCTATTGGGAACCGCAATCACTTCAGCATTAACTCCTTGAGTGGCTAAGGCTTGTACCCGTTGTTCAGCTAACGATTTTTCAGAAAATGTTCCTGCATGAATAAAACCATCAGTTTGTCTCACAAAGGCTAATGGTTCAACGTTTTTAACTTGTAAAAGAGAATTAGCGTTAGTCTCTCTAGCTTGAACTCGATAAAGGTTTTGAGTTGCCACTATTGCTGGACTGATTGAATTTTCGGCAATATTTGGCTTAATATTGGGAATAATATTTTTTACAGGAGTTTGACTGAAAATTGGTTTTATCGCCGTCCGAAGAGCCTTGGTTTTTCTCGCGCGAACAGCTACTTTTTTAGATCGAGTCGTCTTAGCTTGAGGAATCGGTTCAGGAAGAGAACCACTGGTAAAGACATATTCCCGAATAGTCTTAGCTTTAGTTTTAGAAAAATTGTGATTGGGGGGAACAGGTAAGGGAGAATGCGCGTCAGAAGAGTTATAAATAGTGGAAGGCAGACTCTGAGGTACTTTTAACGGGGCTGGTGGTGTTAAACGTCGCAGAGAAGACATTTGAGCTTGGCTGGTTGACGGAAAACTCCCCATTATCACCAGACTACCCAAAACGAAAGAAGATAAAGCAGAGAGCTTCATCGCAACACTCCATTAATAAATTTTTCTCACACCTAAAAACGAATTGAGAATAATTTTTCGTCCTTCGGCTTTTCCCTGAATTGTAATCTGAAATGTTAGCCTAGAGAAAGTAAATTATTAAGTTTGGTTATTTTAAGTATTTAGAATGGTTAGAAAAGTCGTTGTGGGCCTATCTGGCGGGGTTGATAGCTCGGTTGCTGCGGCTATTTTGCACCGTCAAGGCTATGAAGTTGTTGGTTTAACGTTGTGGTTAATGAAAGGAAAGGGACAATGTTGTTCAGAAGGAATGGTCGATGCGGCTTCTCTGTGTGAACAATTAGGCATTCCCCACGAAATTGTGGATAGTCGGGATCTTTTTCAAACGAATATTGTGGATTATTTGGTGTCGGGTTATGAAGAAGGTATTACGCCGTTGCCCTGTTCTCAATGTAATAAGGCCGTTAAATTCAATCCGATGTTGCACTATGCCCAAGAAACTTTAGGTATTAACCAAATTGCGACGGGGCATTATGCGCGTATTAATTATGATGCGACAACTCAACGCTATCAATTATTGCGAGCAGTAGATTTGCATAAAGATCAATCTTATTTTCTTTATGATTTAAGTCAAGAAATTTTAGCGACAGTGTTATTTCCTTTGGGAGAACAAACCAAAATAGAAACCCGTAGAATTGCCACTGAATTTGGTTTGAGTGTGGCGGATAAACCGGATAGTCAAGATTTATGTTTGGTTGAATCTCATGGTTCGATGCGCGATTTTTTGAATAAATATATTGCACCCAAAGAAGGAGATATTGTTGATTTTTCAGGAAAAGTTTTGGGCAAACATCAAGGCATTCACCATTACACCATCGGACAAAGAAAAGGGTTGGGAATTGCGGCTCCCGATCCTCTTTATGTGGTGAAACTTGATCCCCTGATGAATCGAGTTATTGTCGGCGATCGCGAAAGTGCGGGTAGCATGGATTGCAGTGTAACGCGGCTCAACTGGGTTTCTATTGCCCAACCAACGGCTCCCATTCGTTGTCAAGTACAAGTGCGTTATCGGTCTTTTCCTGTGTTTGTGAGTGTTATTCCCTTAGAAATTGATCGCGTTAAATTAGTTTTTGATGAACCCCAATTTGGCATCACTCCTGGTCAAGCGGCTGTTTTTTATGATGGAGAAATCCTCTTGGGCGGCGGTATTATTGAAAAATTTGTAGAAAAAGCTGATTAACAAGACTTTCATTGACACAACAGATTTTAAAGACAGGGATTATTTTTTCTGCGCGAGTCTAATGACCTTGAAATTAATTTCAGCACAATTTTCGTAAACTTAATCGGCGATCGCGTTTATTTTCTAACTGACTAAAAAATAACTTTTCCTTCACAGAGAAAAATGATTGTATTCACAAAATCTTTTAATTCTGGACAAGCTTGTACTGCAATCATCAGATCATTCTCCTTCTTCTTGAGAATTGCTTTTCCATGAATTGGCTTATCATAGCTTGTTTTACATTGTCCTATTTCAAAAATTTCTTGAATATGATAAGAAGGAGGCTTATTATGATTCACTGTTTCAGGAGAACCACTAGGAGCTTTACGATTATGTTTTGCTAATGTTTGAATAGTTGACCAATATGGAAGTAACCAGGCTTCAAAATCGTGTAACGCTGTATGGGGATAAAAATTGGGATTATTTCCTGTCCAACCTGCCATTTTAGCTTTAGCATCAGCCGCATCGTTAAAATCCTGTGTTCCTGTATAAACATCTGTAAGGGCAATTACCGCGTCATATTTATCATTGTTCAGGAGATTTTCAACAACACGCTTGAGTTTTCCTTCTTTGGGAATGCGACCATCACACTTAATAAATCTAAGTTTCGGCATATTTTGTCCTAGATGAACTTGCAAAAATTCAAGGAGTTTCGCTTTAAATGCCACTTCAGTAGCCCCTTCAACCAAGATGACAATTTTCATGGACAACCCCCCATTATATTCATTGCCCAAACTTGATCCAGGCTATAATCTGCCAACCATTGATCCAAATTAAGGGTGTCAGCCCAGGTCATTTTTGCTTCACCTTCTTCTAGATCACAAATTAAAACTTCTTTGGCTTCAAGAAATTTAATCAATCGATCTGAATGGGTTGCAACAATCAATTGTGTCTGCTTAGAAGCTTCTCTCATTAGATAAACTAAATGTCTTAAAAGTTCGGGATGCAAGCTAACTTCTGGCTCATCTAATAAGGTAATTGTGGTTAAGTTTTGACTTTGAAGTAAAGTAACTAACCAAAGAAAACGTAGGGTTCCTTCTGATAATTCATGGATATAGATTGGCTGAGAAAAATTTCTATCTGTCCAAGTCATGGAAAGAATTCCTGCGGCAACGGGGGGAAAGTTTAATCGCTCAAAATCTGGAAAGGCGGCAGAAATAATATTTTCTACCATTTCAAAGCGATCGCGATCGGTTTCCCGAAGATCATAAAGACAGGAAATCAAGTCTTCACCCCTTGCCCCAGGTAACTTTGCAGGACGCATTGCTTGAGGGAGTCGAATTGGACTTTTTTCTGAAACATCCAATGGCCCATAGTAGGTACAAGAAGCCAAGCTTTTTCTCAAATTCTCTGGTTCACGATACATTTTAGGAACTTGAAAAAGAGATGTTTCAAGGGGATTATGATCCCAAGTCGGTCTTAAAAGACCACTACCTTCCTGGAAATATTTAATGTCTAATCCACCATGTGATTCAATATATTTGAATGGTTCACGTTGATTGCGTTTTCTCTGCTGAGTTAAGGTTTCATCTTTTACTTCATAAGATAAGCCTTTAGGAGAAAGTGCTAAACTGTATTTCATCGGTTTTGCATCTGGTATTTTCATCGAAATTTTAAGTTCAAGTTCCTGCGATTTCCCTCTCGTTAAAATTTCATTCAAGCCCCCTTTGAGTTGCAAGGTATTTTGTAGATTTCCACTAGCTGAAGCGGCTAGGATGGAAAGAACGTCTAAAAAAGAAGTTTTTCCTGCTCCATTTGCACCAATCATGACGACAAGATCTCTCATCTCAAGTTCAATATCTTGAAGACGACGAAAACCTTTTATCGATATATGTTCAAATTTATCCATAAACCATAAAGCTATTCCAATCCTTTAGTTTCATTATCCGTCAAGATCCTCAAACGCACGGTTCTCTCTCCGCCCTCATCCAATTGCACCTCAATCACCTCACTCGTCAACATTTCCAACGCCGTCAACAGCGATCGCAGATTAGGACTACTCGCACCTGTGTCCACATAGAGACGATCCGCCAAACTCCCCAAACGTTTCCAAGTCGTATAAAGTTTAGCAACGGTTTGTTCCAATTGGGTAGCTTGTTTTACCAAATCAGCCGCAGTATTGAGACAATCCAAACGTAGAGCCTCTTCTAAAGCCATTTCTAGATCGAGGGGATAATTTTTAAAGGTTTGTACCTGGGCCGCCGCATCTAGATATTTTGCTAAATTACGGGCCGAAGAAGTCAGATTTTTGACCGTATCCACATCGGGATTTGAGGCTGCTTCCTGTTGAATGGCTAATAAATGGGCATCAGGTAACTTTTCCATCTCTTTAACTAGAGGAGCCAAATGACGAGAGGGTAAACTGCCATCCGAGGCTTTTTGTTTGATTTCATCAGGCAACAAATCCGAACTTACCGCAGTCCATTCATCGGATAATTGTTTCACTTCTCGACGGGTAATGCGATCGCCACTTTGGGCAGATTCACTGATCAGGCGTTGGACTTCGGGGGAAGATTTGGCGGTTTCAATAAAAGCTCGTTTACTAAAATTATTAATCGTATTCGGATCAAGTTGACCTTCTGCTAGGAGAGAATCCGCACTATTGGCCAGTTGAATCATCGCATAGGCTTGACTTTTGGTAATTTCTCGTTGCTTTAGCCAATCCAAGAAACCCGTTCCCCGTCCGTCTCCGCCCTTTTTCTCGCGATCGCGGATCGCCCGAATAATTCTGCCCCGCCAAATCTCAGTTTGTAAATCAAAGCGATCGCAAATCTTCCAAAAACCGTCTAGTTGCAATTGAAAATCAAGCTCCTGAATCCCTTCATCCTCTGGATCGGGTATGTCAAAATTCAGATCAACAGGCATTTGTAGCGCGGCAACAATATCTTCAGCAACGGGAGCAGTCTCAAGCATAGTAAATTGGAAAAGTCGGAAACGATAGGTCAATAAAGACAGTCCCTTTAAAATATCACACGCTCACCCACGAAATCCTATGGTTCAACTCAGCCTTTGCATGATCGTCAAAAATGAAGCAGTCAATTTAGCCCAATGCCTCACGAGCGTTAAGGATTTGGTTGATGAGATGGTGGTTTTAGATACAGGCTCCAGCGATCGCACCCTAGAAATTGCTAAGGAATTTGGAGCCATTACCGCATCCCAGGAATGGACAGAAGATTTTGCGATCGCAAGAAATGAAGCGTTGAAATTGGTCACAGGCGATTGGGTTTTGGTTTTAGATGCTGATGAAATATTTAATATCAATGCAATTAAGGATTTAAAATCTGCTATTGCCCAAGAACATACGTTAGTTGTTAATCTAATTCGTCGAGAAATTGGTGCAGTTCAGTCTCCTTATTCTGCTGTTTCTCGACTATTTCGTAACCATCCCGCAATCAAATTTGCTCGTCATTATCATGAAACTATTGATGATAGTATTTTAGAGTTATTAAAACAGGAACCCCACTGGAATATTGTCGAGTTACCCATAGTTAGTATTCTCCATTCTGGTTACACTCCCGAAGCTTTACAAAGCAAAGATAAAGCGAGTCGTGCTAAATTCCTACTAGAAAAAGCTTTTAAAGAAAATCCAAGTGACCCCTATATTTGTAGTAAATTAGGAGCTTTATATTTACAATTAGGACAGGAAAAGGAAGGTTTAAAATTATTAAAACAAGGTTTAAAAGCGAATACCGCCAGTGCGCCTATTTCCTTTGAATTACATTACCATTTAGCCAATGCCTACTTACATCAAAAGAAATGGGAACTAGCTAATAAACATTATCAAAAAGCGATCAATCAACCTATTTTACCCCAATTAAAGATTGGAGCCTTTAATAATTTTGCAGGTTTATTACAATCTGTCGGTGATCTCAAAAATGCTCAAATAGCCTACGAAACGATCCTTAAAATTGATCCAACTTTTGCCGTCGGTTATTACAATTTAGCTATGTTGTTAAAAGGTAAGGGACAATTACAGGACGCGATCGCACTTTATCAAAAAGCAATTAATCTTAATCCCAACTATGCAGAAGCCTATCAAAATTTAGGGGTAACTTGTTTTAAAGCAGGTTTATTACAGGAAAGTTTGGAAGCGTTTAAAAAAGCAATTAGTTTATATGAATCTCAGCAATCTATTGAAGCGGAAAAATTAACGCGATCGCTAGAAGAAATGGGAATGATTTAGTTTGATTTTAGGGATTAGGAAGGAAGCCAAAAACTTTAGCGGCTCCTCCTAAAACAACAACAATTAACCCGATTAAAATACCTCGATTGGTAAATTCTTGATTTTCTATGCGTTTGCCCAGTCCCGATACTTTTTCATCAAGTAAGTTAATTTGTCCCGATAATCTTTCATCAAGTAGGTTAATTTGTCCTGATAATCTTTCATCAAGTAGATTAATGTTTCCTGATAATCTTTCTTCCATACGGATTTGATTAACCTTGAGATCGGTGACGTTTTCATCAATTCTGTCTAATCTTTGGTTGATTTTGACGAATTCTTGCTTAAATTCACTCAGTATTTCTTTTAAATCAGTCTCAATTGTAGTTGTCATTAGTTTTTCCTCAATAATTTACATTTTATCTAAATAAATAAGGTAAGTGAGTCGCCAGTTTGTTGGAATGGGAAAATTACCGCGATCGCTTGAGGAAATGGGCATGATGTAGTTATCATAAATACTAATGAAATACTAATGTTAGATTAGAATGTGAGGATACAATTTGCGATGGACTTGGAATAAGGCAAAAAATAGGTCAAATAAGCTAAAGCATGGTCTTAGTTTCAGCAATTCTCATTTTAAAACATTTGTACTATAAAAACTTGTCAAATTTACCAATACAGTTAAACAGGTCAACGATAGAATAAGGGTTTCAGGCATTGTAAAGCGATAGATTCATGAGAATCATTCTCATAATGAGAAT
>JANNLO010000211.1:0-11767 GCA_031396835.1 Snowella sp. SOY_38_metabat_116 | reverse complement strand
GTTGGATTGGCTGGGTTGGTCGGGCATATATCATCGAAATTCGTAAAGGAAAAGATGCCGAACTCAAAGAAATCGTCATTGATGTTCCTTTAGCGATCTCAAAAATGTTAGGTGGTTTCCTGTGGCCTTTAGCAGCAGTTGGAGAATTTACTTCTGGCAAACTGATTGTTAAAGATTCTGAAATTCCTACTTCTCCTCGTTAGGGTTAATTTTTAACCTTTTTCTTTTGTTTAACTGCATCTATCTATTGGAGACTCATTCATGGAAGGCTTAACTAAGTTTTTATCGACAGCCCCTGTGTTAATCATGGCCCTATTAACGGTTACGGCCGGTATTTTGATTGAATTTAATCGTTTCTTTCCTGATCTTCTTTTCCATCCGATGGGATAGAGATTAAGGTATCTGGAAACTAAAAAGGGGATTGGTCATAAGATTATTTCTTACGCCTGTCCCCTTGATTTTTTGGAGAATTAATTCTTTTCGTTTTATTTGCCCCATAAAAATTTTCTTAATCACAGATAATGGCGATCGCTTACAAATATAAAAATAAATTAAGTTGGAATAACTTCGCCTGGCCGTAACCTTGACCATCGACCCATTTCTTGCAAAAAGCTTTGGCAACCCACCACATCCCACTCCATTTCGATATAATCGGCTTGAGGGTGAATGTTAACGTTGATGCTCGGTTCAAGTGGATCAAAGTCGGGAGATTCGGTCAGATGAGGTTGTTGATGTTGATGTTCGACGGCATGGTAAGTAAAACAGCGATCAACATATTGGCAGTTTACACAAATACACATGGCATTTAACGTTTCAAACTATTAAGAATCCCTTTTTTTAACTTTAGCTCAGACCTTTAAATTCTGGCTCTTTCTCAGTCTAAATTTTTATTAATACTCTATGCTTTCGACCTTAATGCCCTTATCTAGCCTGCGTACTCAGTTACCTTTTGATTTAGCTTTACTTCCTGACGGTGCTTGTTTGGTTGGGGGAGCAGTTCGAGATGCTTTATTGGGACGAAAACGGGAATATTTGGACTGGGATTTTGTTTTACCAACAAAAGCCATTGAAACAGCCAGGGCGATCGCGGGAAAATATCAAGCGGGATTTGTGGTGTTGGATAAAGTGCGTCAAATTGCGAGAGTTGTTTTTCCCCAAGCAACAGTGGATTTTGCTCTACAAGAAGGAGATTGTCTAGAAGCGGATTTACGCCGAAGAGATTTTACAATAAATGCGATCGCCTATAGTTTGCATCAAGAAGTTCTGATTGATCCGCTTAATGGAGTTGCTGATTTACATCGAGGCATCTTGAAAATGGTCACGGCAGCAAATTTGGCTGATGATCCTTTGCGGCTTTTGCGGGCTTATCGTCAGGCAGCCCAGTTATATTTTCAGATTGATGCCGAAACCCGAAGAACCATTTGGCAATTATCGGATTTATTGGGAGAAGTGGCGGCGGAACGGGTGCAGTCGGAATTGAATTATTTATTGGCAAATCCCCAAGGAAATGACTGGTTATTGGCGGCTTGGCAAGATGGCTTATTAAAACCCTGGTTCAAACAGGCGACTTTGACTAAAATTCAGCAAGCGAGTCTGGTTGATTCTGCGATCGCGGATTTAAAATTAACTTTAAAACCTGAGCAATGGTCATTTTTTCGACAAAATCTGGATAAAAAAGGCGTACAAACTGCTAAATTAGCAAGTCTAGTTTCACCACTCCTAGAAATTGCCGAATTAGAATTAGAAAATCTCAAATATTCCCGTCAAGAATCCCGTGCGGTGATTGCTATTTTAAAATCATTGCCTTTGTTAGCTCAAGAGGATTTAATCTTTAATCTGCGATCGCAATATTTTCTTTTTTTGGAAGTGGGTAAACATTTTTCGATTTTGGTATTATTTGCCCTTGCTAATGGATTTGATGCCGCTAAAATTCACTTTTTGTTAAACCGTTATCTCGATCCTCGCGATCGCGTTGCCCATCCTCGACCCTTAATTAAAGGCAATGATTTGATTGAAAAATTAAAAATTAAACCCAGTCCTTTAATCGGTAAATTATTAACAGAAATTCAAATTGCCCAAATTGAAAATAAGATTTCTACCGTTGAGGAAGCTCTAAATTTTGCTGATACTTTGGTTAAATCTGAGCAGTTAGTAAATAGTAGTTATCGTTAGAAAAAAGTTTGCTGATTAATATTTTAAAAAAGATTTTTCTTTATTTTGGAAAAAGTCTCTTGACTCATTAAAATTAAATTTTTATCAACAAAAAGTAAAAAATATCAAAAATTAAGTTAACTTTAGTTCAGCACTTGTAACTGTTAAACTCAATTTTCCTCGCTTATAACTAGCTCGATTAAAAATCATGATCAAATTCTAGTTATCGGTAAATGCTAATTTTTACCATGATTATATTAAAATTAAATACTGAAAGGCAAATTTTTTTAACCTGATAATTAGAAATTTTTGTTACAGCGTTAATAGGAAACACAAACGCGATCGCAAGCTTATAAAACTAAAATACTTTTATGAAAATTTTTGTAGAAAACAGTGGTTATGACTTAGGAAATATGGGTGACGTAGCGATGTTACAAGTCACAGTCTCAAGATTACAAAGTCTTTGGCCTGATGCTGTAATTGAGATTTTTACAAATACACCAGAGAAGCTTGCTGAGTTCTGTCCCAATACATTTCCTTTATCACCTAATGGTCGTCAGCTATGGTTTTCGCCACTCGTTAGTCCTGACTATAAATACCAAAAAGATCTTAAAAAATTATCCAATAAAAAATATATTTTTCTGCTAGAAATAGAAGATAAATTTTGTTACTATTTTCCCTTTTTAGCCACTTCTTTACTTAAATTTAAATTACGAAAAAATCAACAAGAACTCAGGGAAATTAAAGCATTTGTAGAATCAATTTCAACTGCCGATTTAGTCATCGCATCGGGTGGTGGATATATCACTGATTTATGGGGAGAATGGTCTCATGAAGTTTTAAATACCCTTGCTTTTGCGATTAAGCTTGGTAAACCAACAGCAATTCTTGGACATGGTTTAGGCCCAATAGAAAATCCAAGATTTTATCAAAAAGCAAAGTCTATTTTACCATCCTTAAGCTTAATTTCTATTAGAGAAAAAAAAGCCAGTTTGCCACTTCTTGATTCAATGGGTGTTTTGGCTGACCGTATTATAATAACAGGTGACGATGCCATCGAGTTAGCCTACAATGCTCGTAATCCAAAATTAGGAAATGGTATTGGTATAAATCTTCGTATTGCTAATTATTCTAGTATTAGTAAAAACTCTCTTGAAATAGTTCGTTCGACTCTACATAATATTGCAAAAAAGAAAAATTCACAGTTAATTTCTATCCCGATTTTGCGTTATCACATAAATCCTAATTCGGAATCCGACATAAAATCCGACATAACAACAATTCAACAAATTCTCGCAGGCTTTGATAATATTTTTGATGAAGGAAATAATCTTGATACACCGCTTAAAGTTATTGAACAAGTGAGTCATTGTCGTATCGTTGTGACTGGAAGTTATCATGCAGGTGTCTTTGCTCTGGCTCAAGGTATTCCTGTGGTGAGTTTGGCAAAATCTCAATATTATATTGATAAATTTCAAGGACTGGCGGATCAGTTTGGCGTTGGCTGCGATGTAATTTTATTAAGTGATGGAGACTTTGCTCAAAAACTAGCATTTAGTATTAATAAATTATGGGAATCTGCCGAAATTTTAAGGCCAAAGTTATTAGAAGCGGCGCAACAACAAATAGATTTAGGGCAGACTGCTTATAAGCGATTATATGAAATTGTTCAAAAAAATAAAGATTATTAGATATTTAATTTTTTATTATTATTCCAACGTAATAATGTCAAGTTTATCCAGAATATTACTATCTATCTCTATGTTAAATTTACGAGCAAAATGGCAGGATGAATTAATAAAATTAGGCAAATCTTCTATCAACATTATCTTAGGATGAGACGCTTTTGTTGACCAATCAACGTAGCGATAATTATCATTTTTTAAATTTAGGTTTGGGGCATTAGCTAAGATGGTTTGAAAATAAGATTCATCGGCAAACATTCGACGAGAGTAATGGGATTTTATGGCATTATTTTCAGAGTGAAACTTGATAATATATTCTGCGGCTCGCTGATTTGCACAAAACCATTGGTCTCCAACAAAACAATTAAATTTATCAGAAAAGGGTAGGAAATATTGAGTTAATAGGGGATGTTCAAGACGAACTTCTAGACCATTGGGATATAATTTCTTATTGAAAAAAGGAAGGGAAAATAATTTCAAACTTCGATATCGTTCGTAAGCTAATTTTTGCCAGATAACACTTATTTTTTTATTTTGTCGATAAACTTTATATTTAACTTTTTCATGATGTATATAAGCGTCATATTCACTTGAACTTAAATCATTTAATATTTGCTTAGCTGTTTTAATAGGATAATCTGAGCCACTCAATAATACAAACCAATCGGGAGAATTGGCAGATTCATACATTAATTGAATCGCTTGTATTGTTGCTTCTACTAAGGAAAAATCACCCCATTTAGTTTGTAAATGAGGACGAATAAAAGAGACATTTTTAGGTAAGCAATCCACCGATAAATCACATTTAGAAAAATCATGATGACAGACAATCGGTGGATAATTGAACATTTTGTTCAACTGAGCAATAAGTCTGTGAATTTGCTGGGGTTGATTGTGGGTTAGTAAAATAAAGCCGATAGATAGGGACATCTCAAAAAAGGCTCTGTAGAGTAGTCAGTGCTTGAAGAAGCCTATCACTTTTTTGTTACGTCTAATCGCATTTAATTAACGGTAAACTTTTCGGCATCAACCCAAGCTCCATGAAAACCATAGGGAACTCGTTGGGGTAAGATAATTTTCGCGATCGCGTTTTGAGTAAATTTCTGGGCATCTAACACAATCAATTCAGAAGAATCGGAAGCTTCGTGATAAACAAAAGTCAATAACCAACCGTGATCCTCTGATTGGGCTTGGGGATGGGGAACAAAAACCGCTTCTCCACCATAAAAACCTGATTCAAAGGCATGAATCTCAGTTTTTCCAGTTTCAAAATCATATTTAAGCAAACCATCAAATAAAGGCATTTCTCCCAAGTTTGATTTTCCCGCATAGCCATAGCGAGTTTTTCGTCCTAAATATTTTTCATTAATCCGAGGAAATTCACAGGCAATATCACCCAAAAATCGTTCTTGAGTGGTTCCTGTTTGCAGATTAAATCGCCACTCATAAAGATAGGGAATATTCGCCGCGCTGTTGGAGTTTTCTTCTGATTCAAGCCCTAAAGCATTCGTTGATTCCATCCGACAGGCAATTAAAATTACTTCGTCTCCTGATTCATAAGCATTAAGAGTGTGAAAACTATAACAACTTGGACTCTCAAACCAACGAATTTCAGCAGCTTCACCATGACGCGGCAAAATACCAAAACGACTGGGAGTTTCTTTTTCAAATAAGAAAATTGGTTTTCCTTGGGCTGCTCGTTCTGGGCGAAAAGTAAAGGGAAAATCTGGGAAAATTGTGTAATGTTCTGTGATAGCAAAATCGTGCATCATTACGCCGACGGGTAATTCAATCGGGATTAATTTTACCAATTCGCCTTCAGCAGAAATAATTCCATAGTGCAGAAAAGGCGGCTGGAATAAGGAATAACCAAAAAAGAGCATTTCGCCTGTTACGGGATCAACTTTGGGATGGGCAGTAAAAGCTGAAGTAAGTTTATTTTCAAAGTTAACTGCGCCAACTGTATCAAGAGATGGTAATTGAATTTGGTGAGGTTCTCCGCCTTCCCAAACTGCTAAAAATTTACCGCTATGCCAAACTAGAGCCGTATTTGCCGTATTTTTGCCTGGCCCATAGGGATTATCCATTTGAGGTGGTTCTAATAAACCCGACCAGATTGCTTTGCCTGCTTCTTGTTCTTTTTCAAAGCCAAAAGTATGGATATAACGATTTTGATAACTGGCTTGGCCATTTTCAATGCGAACACCATGCAACATTCCATCGCCGTCAAACCAATGATATTGTCCAATAGGAGAAAATTGAGGATTTGGCCCATTGCGAACAAAGATCCCGTTTAATTCGGGAGGAATTTCGCCAATGATTTTGAGATTTTCGGCTTGAGTTTCTGTTGCAATAGGCGCAAAGTTACCGAGTAAATAGGGATTAGTTTCCGTGATGGTCGTCATATTAGTTTTTCTCTAGGACTTTTTTTAGGATAGCAAGGAGCTAGAATTATTGCTAAACTTGGTTAATCAGGAAACACACAAATGCGATCGCGTCCTTGTTCTTTCGCTTGATAGAGGGCTTGATCTGCCAACTGAATGAGTGATTTTGGATCTATTTCTTGGCTGGGAGTCAAGGTCGCAATTCCTAAACTAATGGTAACGACTTCGTGGGGAGATTGCTCATGGGGAATAGTCAAGTTTTTAACACCTTCGCGAATCATTTCTGCTACATAAATTGCGCCTTCAGAGTCGGTATCGGGTAGGATGATCACAAATTCTTCTCCACCATAACGAGCAAGTAAGTCTGAGGGACGTTTGGGAATAGAACTCATCGCCAGAGCAACTTTTTGTAAACACTTATCTCCTCCTAAATGACCGTAACAATCATTGAAGCGTTTAAAATAATCGATATCACAAAGAATTAAAGATAGTTTTGTTTGCGATCGCAAGAGTCGTTTCCATTCTTTTTGTAAATGTTCATCGAAGGTTAAACGGTTGCCAATTTGGGTGAGGTAATCCTGGGATGCTAATTTCTGGAGTTGGGAATTCGCGCTTTCTAGTTGACGAAAAAGTTCCCCTTGATGGATGGCGATCGCAACTTGGACGGATAATTCTTTTAGCAATTGAATTTCGTGTTCTTGCCACTCACGAGGACTGCGACAATGGTGCGCAATCATTAATCCCCAAAGTTTGTCTTGATACACCACAGGAACGACCAGATTAGCTTTAACCTGATAGTGGGAAAGCAACTCAACATGACAGGGTGCGAGCTTTGATTGATGAATATTGGCGATCGCCTTCACTCGACCTTGACGATACAAATTAAGATAATCATTTTTAAAACAAGGATCATGAATCACTTCATTGAGAATAGGGACACAATCAGAGGTACGCGCTTCCACCACCACTTTTCCCGAACCATCAGGTTGAAATTGATAAAGAACGACTCGATCAGTTTCTAAAAATTGTCGGACTTCCGCAACTGTTGTCTCCAGAATTTCGTCGATTTGAAGAGATAAGCGAATTCTTTGGGAAATATCCATCAATAATTTTTCTCGACGCGATCGCTGTTTTAATGTTTCTTTTAATGCCAAATATTCAACCGACTCTTGAAGAATAGGGTTTAATTTAATGTTGGAATTTTGAGAATAACTGTCAGCTTCAACTTGTTTAGGAGTTGATAAAAGAATTGATTGACTTTGAATATTCAATAATTGAGGATTCAATAAAAAAGCGATAATCTCATCTTTGGGAAGAGGACGACTAATAAAATAACCTTGAGCCAAATCACAGTTTAATAATTGCAATTTTTCTAATTGTTTTTGAGTCTCAACACCTTCTGCAATTACTTTAAGATTGAGTCCTTTACTAAAGTCAATAATACATTGAATAATGGCCAAATCTTTAGCTTCATTCAACAAATCATCCACAAAAGATTTATCAATTTTGAGTGTATGAATTGGTAAATATTTGAGCTTACCCAAAGAAGAATAACCAGTCCCAAAATCATCAATCGTAATCTGAATTCCTGCGTTTTTTAAGAGATGTAAAATTGCGATCGTTCCTTTAACATCTTGCATCATCAAACTTTCAGTAATTTCTAGTTCCAAATTACTAGGATTCATCTCTGTTTCTTGAAGAATTTGAAAAATATCTGTCACTAAACCTGGATGTTGAAATTGTCGTACTGATAAATTTACACTGAGAATAAGCGGACTTTTTTGATATTTTTGCCAATCTTGATAATGCTCACAAGCTGTCTTCAAAACCCAACGTCCAATCTCAACAATTAGTCCCATTTCTTCTGCCAGGGGAATAAATTCAACAGGAGAAACTAGCCCTAATTGGGGATGATTCCACCGTAAAAGAGCTTCTAACCCGACTAATTTACCGCTTTTAAGATCTATTTGAGGCTGATAATAAATCAGAAATTCATCTCGTTCTAAGGCTTTTCTTAAATCAGTTTCTAGACTTAAACGATCTAGTTTTTTTGATATTGTTTCAGGAGGACAATAAAATTGATAAGTATTCTTACCTTTATATTTAGCTTGAAGTAGAGCGGCTTCTGCATATTTTAATAAAGATTCTGAAGTTTCTCCATCATACGGAGCCAAGCTAATCCCAATACTTGCAGTCAGATAAAGGGGTTGATTTTGAATATAAAAAGGTTCACGAAAAGTTTCTAATAATTTTTGGGCAAAATCAACTAATTCATCAGCATAATTTAGCTTTGTAACTAATAAGGTAAATCCATCTCCATGCCAACGAGATAATAAAGAATAATAGTGAGGATGAGATTTTAATTCTGTTTGTAAACGAGAAGTTACCTGTTGTATTAAATTGTCTCCAACTTTATGGCTCAAGTTTGCATTAATTCGTTTAAATCTGTCTAGGGCGATGACAAAAACTCCTAAAATTTCTCCTTGATCAATTGTATCTAAGAGAGATAAGGTTAATTGTTGACTAAAAATAATCCAGTTCGGTAATTTTGTTAGGGAATCATAGGCGTTTTGATGCTTAATTAGACGAGTTAAAGATTGTTGGGTAATCGCTGTAGAAAGACAATTTTTGATCGCTAAACCCAATTTTAGATCTGGAGAAGTCCAGGGGTTTACTTGACGTTGAATTTCAATCCAAGCTTCAAAGGATTGACGAGGTAAGGTATTGCGCAGATCGGGATCATTACATCCTGCCCAGGATTTTCTATTTTCATGGTCTTGACGAAACAAAATTAAACAGCCCATCCATTCAAGTTGAGAACGAAGAGGAATAAAAAGTAGAGATTGAATGGGTGTATCAGTAAAGGCTTGTGCAATGGGTGCTAGAACTGGATCGGCGATCGCGTAATGGCTTAAATCTTTTTTTTCTAGAGATTGCTTTTTTTGAAGAGAGTCACTGGTTAAATCGGTCTTTTCTGCTAAAGAATTATCTCGACGATTCCCTCTCATTAAGACTTTCCAGAGAGGATGGGATTCTAAAAAAGCGATCGCTGGTTGTAAGCCCGCTTGATAAAATTGGGAAGGTTCTCCTGTTAAATCTGCTGCTAAATATAATTGTCCTCCGTCTGCTTTTAAACTACTAATTATGGTTTGCAAAACTTGCGGCCAGATTTGCGCAATCTCAGTAGTTTGGCTCAAAAGATCACTAATTTGTTGAAGCGTTGATTCGTGATGACTTTGTTCTTCTACCTGAGTGAATAACGTAAATTGCGCGATCGCCAAAGTAATTTCCTTACTCAATAATTTAATCGTTTCTAATTCCCGTTCAGAAAAACGTCGTGACTTACTGTGATGAATGGCGATTAATCCCCAAAGAGACTCCTGATAAAAAATCGGGACAGTCAAAGAAGAGATTACGCCCATTGCTAAAAGATATTGAATATGACAAGGATCAACAGAAGTATAATTTATTCCCTGAGAAGAAGAGGAGTTCAAAGACTTACCATCACTCATCTGATGGAGAGATTTTCGTCGAGCAGAAACATCAATATAAACACACTGATGCTTATAGAAGTATTCATCTCTTGCAACTACTGGAATATCATTCGCTGGAAAATGTAGCCCTAAAAGAGACGGTAAATAAGCTTTAACAACCGATTCGGCAATAACTTTTCCACTCTCATCTTCGGCAAATTGATAAATTTTCACTCGATCAATCTTTAAAAAATCACGAGTTTCTTCTGCGATCATGTGCAAAATTTCAGAAAAACTTAGCCCATTGTGAAGATGGTTAATAATCCTGTAAAAAAAAATTTCTGATACATTGCTAGATATTGTCATAATAATTTTTCCCTTATTACTAGCATTTACCTAAAGTTAGAACTTACCGAAAGCAAAACTTAATTTGATAAAAAACTATCGCTTATTCATTTATTCTCCATTCTCGCTTGTTATTATCTCTTTGAGATAAATAATCTATTTATAAAATTTTCAGAAATATCTCAGCACTACTAGAATTAGAATGTTATTTTTAAGTAAGGATACTCATCAGTAAAATGTTGACGATAAAAGTACTTTTGTGTTTATCTATTAAAAACTTATTTTTTTCTTCTGGAATTTGGCCTGATGTCATCAAAAATTGCTAAACATCCTTCAAAAGTTGCTTCTCAATTGTCTGTACTCAGTATTGCACCGACCCAAGTTTTGCGGAGTTCTCTTGCCGCTTCAGGAAACGCGATCGCCTCTTTAGGGAAACGTCCTCTCATAATTGGGGGAAAAAACACCCTCAAAGTTGTTCAATCGCCGCTAGAAAATATTTTTCAAACTCATAAATTAACAGCCCAAGAACAAATTTACTCACCTGATTGTTCCGAAAAATCCTTAGCAAATCTACAAATTGCCATTGAGAAACACCAAGCAGATTTAATCATCGGAGTTGGCGGCGGTAAAGCTCTCGACACAGCTAAATTAGTCGCTCATCGTTGCCAATTACCGATTATCACTATTCCAACTTCTGGTGCAACTTGTGCCGCCTGGACGGGATTATCTAATGTTTATAGTGATGCAGGAGCTTTTCAATATGATGTTCCCTTGCCCCATTGTCCTGAGTTATTAATTTTGGATTATGACTTAATTCAATCTGCTCCCCAACGAACCTTAATTGCAGGCATCGGAGACGCGATCGCCAAATGGTATGAAGCCTCGGTCAGCAGTGGTAATTCCAGTGATACTTTGACTATTGCCGCCGTCCAACAAGCTAGAGTATTACGAGATTTACTCTTACAAAAATCTGTCACTGCTTTGCAAAAACCAGGCGGACAAACCTGGCGAGAAGTTGTAGATGCAACCGTACTTTTAGCAGGAGTTATTGGTGGACTAGGCGGAGCAAATTGTCGAACCGTTGCGGCCCATGCTGTTCATAATGGCTTAACTCAAATTCCCGCAGCCCATGACATTTTACATGGAGAAAAAGTCGCCTACGGAATTTTAGTTCAGTTGCGTTTAGAAGAAATGATTGCAGGAAATCAATTGGCTCTAACTTCTCGTCAACAATTACTCAAATTTTATGCAGAAATTGGTTTACCCAAAAGTTTAGCCGATCTAGGTTTAAGTCACATTACCTTAGCCGAATTGCAACAGGCCGCCGAAGTAACTTGTCAGCCGAACTCAGATATTCATCGTTTGCCCTTTAGTGTTTCTCCTGAACAATTAATGGCCGCAATGGTTTCTACGGTTCAGGATGCACAAATAATCAAAGCTAAATAAATCAATCAAATAACCTAGTGTAATTAATTGTTAGAAAATTCTGGAATGGTGAATTTAAAAATTTAGACAATCCAGAAAATTCTATTTTTTTATCTTTAAGAAATTGGGTTTTTTTGCATAAACCCTCGAAAAGGGGGATTAGGGAAATTAGTAAGACTAGACTTGGGTTAAGGGTTGGACAAGTTCATCAATATTGATGGGTTCAGAAACTTTTCTAAACTCATAACGACCATATAAATTGATGTGCTGCCAAGCAACAAGAGAAATTTGTTTGAGCGTCTCA
>JANNLO010000115.1:0-3856 GCA_031396835.1 Snowella sp. SOY_38_metabat_116 | reverse complement strand
AACAAAATGGCACATAAGAAAGGTACGGGAAGTACACGAAACGGACGGGACTCCAATTCAAAACGTCTTGGTGTCAAACGTTATGGTGGTCAAACTGTTAAAGCTGGCAATATTATTATTCGTCAACGGGGAACGAAGGTTCATCCTGGCGAAAATGTTGGACGGGGCAGTGATGATACTTTGTTTTCATTGATTGATGGTGTTGTCAAATTCGAGTATAGAACTCGTAGCCGCCGTAAAGTTAGTGTTTATCCCCTTGAAGTTGTGGAAATTGTCGAAGTTGCAGCCGCATAACCAAATTTTCCTTGGTTTAGTTTGATTGCAAGATAAAATTTGACAATTAACTTTTAAAATAATTGGAAAGCATCCTCAATCTTGGGATGTTTTTTTTGTTATTAGTGCAAGTCAGATATTATTCCCAACACCATAACTCATTAAATTAAAAAATCATAAACATGAAATTTAACAAATTTTCTCTAGCTTATCGTGATAAAGACTGCTAAATTATTGCTGTAAAGTCCCATGTCGTTTGTGCTGTTATCACTCAATATAGGTAATATCTACTTATTGATACTGGAATCTCAAAGCGATCATTTTTTATCAGCTAAATTTGCAACAAGAGTAACTCTTTATGGACATCACAAACCTGCCTTGGTTAACTATCATTATTCTTTTTCCCATCATTGCGGCTCTATTTATTCCCTTCATTCCTGATAAAGACGGAAAAACTGTTAGATGGTACGCCTTGATTATCGGACTCATCAATTTTGTCTTCATTGTTTACGCTTTTTATACCAACTACGACCTCAATAACCCCAATCTCCAATTAGTTGAAGCTTATACTTGGTTGCCCCAAATTGACCTGAAATGGTCGCTGGGAGTCGATGGAATTTCCATGCCCCTGGTTATTTTAACGGGGTTCATCACTACGCTCGCAACAATGGCAGCTTGGCCTGTTACTCTCAAGCCCAAACTGTTTTACTTCTTGATGCTGTTAATGTATGGCGGACAAATTGCCGTCTTTACGGTGCAGGATATGTTACTTTTCTTCCTTGTTTGGGAATTGGAATTAGTTCCTGTTTACCTGATTCTCTCAATTTGGGGTGGAAAACGTCGTCTTTATGCCGCTACAAAGTTTATTCTCTATACAGCAGGTGGTTCTCTTTTCATTTTGCTAGGAGCCTTAACGATGGCTTTTTATGGAGATACGACCACTTTTGATATGTCTGCGATCGCGGCGAAAGATTTTCCCATTAATCTGCAATTGATTTTATATGCGGGTTTTCTGATAGCCTACGGCGTAAAACTGCCCATTTTTCCCTTGCATACTTGGTTACCAGATGCTCATGGAGAAGCAACTGCTCCCGCCCATATGTTACTAGCAGGAATATTGTTAAAAATGGGTGGATATGCTTTATTTCGCATGAATGCAGGAATGTTGCCCGATGCCCATGCCGTTTTTGCACCTGTTTTAGTAATTTTAGGAGTAGTTAACATCATTTATGCCGCTTTAACATCGTTTGCCCAGCGTAATTTGAAACGAAAAATCGCCTATTCTTCGATTTCCCACATGGGTTTTGTTCTGATTGGGCTAGCTTCTTTTACCGATTTAGGCACAAGTGGCGCGATGTTGCAGATGATTTCTCATGGACTCATCGGAGCCAGTTTATTTTTCATGGTGGGCTGTACCTATGACCGTACTCATACCCTGATGTTGGATGAAATGGGCGGAATTGGGCAGAAAATGAAAAAAGTTTTTGCCATGTGGACAGTTTGTTCTTTTGCATCTCTTGCTTTACCTGGAATGAGTGGTTTTGTCGCAGAAGTGATGATTTTTGTGGGTTTTGTGACTAGTGATGCCTATAACATCGTATTTCGCTCAATCGTTGTCGTTTTGATGGGAGTTGGGGTTATTCTCACGCCCATTTATTTACTTTCGATGTTACGAGAAATTCTTTATGGACAAGAAAATAAAGAGTTAATTGAAAAACATCATTTAATTGATGCTGAACCCCGCGAAGTTTTCATTATTGCTTGTTTATTAATACCTATTATTGGGATCGGTTTTTATCCCAAATTAGTAACTCAAATTTATGATGCAAGCACCCATCAATTAACAACCTTATTACGTGATTCAGTGCCAAGTTTAGCTAAGCAAGCCTCAATTTTTTCGGGAAATAATATTGCTTTAAAAGCACCTGCAATTGGCGGCTAAGAGTTATCTTCGGGTGGGTTTTACGGCCCACCTTAAGCTTTAAATCTATGAAAAAAATTAACGACAAAAACTATTTTGGTGACGAATCTACTATCAATTTCTTACTAATTTTTTAGGGCGATCGCCTTGGTCTTATTTATCTTATTTCGTGTTTCAACTATTTTTAGGGTAATTTATGGACGTCAGGCTGCGATCGCATTGATTGGAATCTGCTCCGAAAAAAATATTTTCACTCAAACAAAAATAAAGCGATGGCGATCGCACTCTCGTAGATTTAAAAATGCGATCGCTGTTCAAGGATTAGGGAAAAATCCAAATTTTACAACGGCGGTGATAGTGGCTCCGATGACAGTGATGATTAATGCCCATATCTGGGAGCGTTGAGAACCTTCAAGATTTTCGACTCGTTTATCTAAACCGTCAAGTCTAGCCTCTAACCTAGGTAAAGCCTCTAATTTTTGCTCAATACGGTCTAACCGCTTGTCTATTCTGTCTAGGATGTCTTTTAAATCGGTTTCTATAATAACGGGGTTAGCCATGATGTACGATTTCTATAGATCTTTGGTTTGATGGAAGGGAGAAATTGGTCGCTTCTCTTTTCTACTTTATAGGGTAATTTATCGAAGTTAGGCTATGGTCGCGTTGTGGCACTCTCGCGATCACAACCTGTCAATAAACTCTTGGACTGTGACTTGCGCTTGTTTCAGAATTCCACTTAATGTACCAACCTTCAATTCCCGATGCACAGGGACAACACAACCAATTTCGCCTTTTTCGGTTTCTTTCTACATCACAATATGACTGCCTGTTTGACGAACTCAAAGCCTAAGCGTTCAAGGGATAGAATTGCCTCTCTACTTGAGATTCGTGGCAGTTTAGGCATAAATAACCTCAATACTGGTCACAAATCTAGGGGATGTTTCTGGTAAGGAAAATTCCTCTAGATAAAGCCGTGTAGCTTCTTTGAGTCCTGCGATCGCCTGCTCAATGGTTTCCCCTTGATCTACTGTCCCAACTTCCGCGCATTCAGCAATGTACAAATCATCTTCTTTATACAAAACAATTGTAAAAGTTCGGTTTTTCATCCTGTTTTATCCCCGAAAGCTTACTTTGATAAGCATAATACAACAGTTTTTTAGTGAATAAAATGTGAACTATCCGTCTCCGCGATCGCATAAGAAATAAGCCAAATAATAAAAATGCGATCGCAGTTTAATCAAATTAAGTAAAATCACTGATTATTTTTTCTTGCGCAGATGATACGATAAATGAAAATTATCTAAAGTCAAGGGAAAAATAAGCCATGAGTAACCATAAAGAACAAGAAAACAAAGAAATGCAAGACGCGGCTGTAACTGTTGGAACAGGAATTGCGCTTGGTGCTGGTGTCGCTGGTACCGTTGGGGGAATGGGGTTATTAGTAGCAGGAACAGGTGTTTCCATTGGAGCCGCGCCTGTCATGGCCGCAGGAGCCGTTGTTGGAGCCGCCGCGCATGGAGTCAAAAAAGCCATTGAGGATCGAGATGCTACCCATTGGTGTCAACTTAAAGGGACGGGTTCCCAAATTTGCCGATTGAGAGCGGCTTTTTCTCGATGTCGCTTTCTCTCGGCTTTAACCAAACCAAATAACTTGGCACGTTC
>JANNLO010000082.1:0-35698 GCA_031396835.1 Snowella sp. SOY_38_metabat_116 | reverse complement strand
CAACGCATTGTCAATGAACAATTACAACGTTCTGAATATTTATCTCTGCCCCTTTGTGGTGCTATTACCGAGTTGATGGGACTCAATAGTCAGTTGGTTTCTTTGCCTGCCCAATCGGTGAATCAACTTAAACCCCCGTTTCTCATTCGTTGGCAAGATAGCTTGGCGGTTGTCTATGAAGTTAGCGATCGCAACATGGTGATTGCAGTGCCAGAAACAGGAATTATTCGCCGTAAACCGCAGGAATTTTTAGAAACCTGGGGCGTGCAGGGTGAAGATGGCGTTGTCAAGGGCGAGGTTTTATTATTGCAACTCAGCAAAGAAACTCCCCAAAAACGCTTTGGACTAAGTTGGTTTTTACCCGAAATAATCAAATATCGGCGGGTTTTAATTGAAGTCTTTGTTGCTTCTTTCTTTGTTCAACTTTTTGGTTTAGCCAATCCTTTGATGATCCAGGTGATTATTGACAAAGTGATTGTGCAAAATAGCCAGGACACTCTGCAAGTATTAGGGATATTTTTACTGATTATTGCTTTATTTGAAGCGATTTTAAGCACTTTACGAACCTATCTTTTTGTTGATACGACTAATCGTATTGATATGAGCCTGGGTTCAGAAATTATTGACCATTTATTGCGCCTGCCTCTACGTTATTTTGAAAAACGTCCCGTTGGAGAAATTTCAACCCGTGTTAATGAGTTAGAGAATATTCGTCAATTCATGACAGGAACGGCTTTGACCGTTGTTTTGGATTCGATATTTTCGGTGGTCTATATTGTCGTAATGATTATTTATAGTCCTATCTTGACCCTGGTGGCTTTGGGAATTATTCCAATTTTTGTTGTGATGACGATCTTCTTCTCCCCGCTCATTCGTCATCAATTGCGGATGAAAGCCGAACGAAACGCAGAAACCCAATCCTATTTGGTTGAGGTCATGTCGGGGATTCAAACAGTTAAAGCCCAAAATATTGAACTGCGATCGCGTTGGCAATGGCAAGACCGCTATTCTCGCTACATGACGGCAGGATTTAAAACCGTTGTTACTTCAACTTTCGCGGGTTCTACTAGTCATTTTCTCAATCAATTATCTGGTTTATTGGTGTTGTGGGTGGGAGCTTATTTGGTCTTAAATCAACAACTCACCCTGGGACAATTAATTGCTTTTCGGATCATCGCGGGTTATGTAACCTCTCCCGTTCTGCGCTTAACCCAACTCTGGCAAAATTTTCAGGAAACGGCTCTTTCCCTCGAACGTTTGGCTGATATTGTCGATACGCCCCAAGAATCCGAAAAAGACCGTTTTAATATTCCCATGCCTGCGATTAAAGGTTCTGTGAAATATGAAAATGTTTCTTTTCGCTTCAAACCCCAAGGGCCTTTGCAATTAAATAATATTAACTTGTCTATTCCTGAACGCACTTTTGTGGCGATCGTCGGCCAAAGTGGTGCAGGAAAAAGTACCCTCACGAAATTGCTTTCCCGTCTTTATGAAAACGAATCAGGGCGCATTCTTATTGATGGTTACGATATTAGTAAAGTTGAACTCTATTCTCTGCGTCGGCAAGTGGGCGTAGTTCCCCAGGAAACCCTGCTCTTTGATGGAACCGTTCAGGATAATATTGCGCTCACAAATCCTGATGCTAGTACGGAAGAAATTATTGCGGCGGCGAAAGTAGCAGCGGCCCATGAATTTATCATGACTTTAACGAATGGTTACAATACAAGAGTGGGAGAACGAGGAGCTTCATTATCAGGGGGACAACGACAACGGATTGCCTTAGCGCGTTCTGTTTTGCAACGTCCCAATATTCTCGTGTTGGATGAGGCTACCAGTGCCTTGGATTATACGACCGAACAACAGGTTTGTTTAAATTTAGGGGAAGCCTTCCGCGATCGCACCGTATTTTTTATTACTCACCGTCTCAGTTCCATCAAAAGTGCTGACTTGATTATCATGATGGACAGTGGCGCGATCGTTGAACAGGGAACCCATGCCGAACTGATGGCTCTCAAAGGTCGCTATTTCTATCTCTATCAGCAACAAGGCAGTATGGATTTTGACAAAAATTAGCCGAAAAAATTAATTGATCTAGTCTGAATTTTTTAAAAAAATAAGTGAATTATCATGACAAATCAGCTTTCTACTGGACAAAATAATACTAATGGCAATGGAAGTAATGGCAACGGCAAGCCTCCAAGCGAAGATAATGGAACACTTGCCAACATTAAAAGCACGCCCAAGCCTGTTAAATCATCGGGTTTACAATTTCCTTCTCTTTTTTCTAGTTCCGATCAAGCCATTATTCTCCGTCAATCTTCAGCCTTGTCGCGGGGTGTGGTTTGGACAATTGTTGGAGTAACGACACTTTCTGTGATTTGGGCTTCAATCGCCACAATGGAAGAGGTAATTCCCGCAACAGGACAACTGAAACCTTTGGAAACGATGAAAGAAATCCAAGCTCCTGTTAATGGTGTGGTCAAAGATGTTTTAGTGAAAGACAATGAGCAAGTTAAAAAAGGTCAAACTTTAGTGATCATGGATTCTACTGCTACTGTGGCCGATCTTCAATCTGCTCAAAAAATTAAACAGGCGACGATGCAAGAAAATCAATTTTATCGAACTTTATTGCAACAGGGACTCAGTGAATCTGAATTAGCGATCGCCATTATTAAACTCAAACTGCCCTCAGAAGTCGCAGCTTTATCCAAAAATCGCGCGACCTTAATTCAAGAAAACGAATTATATAAAAACTTATTGGGACAAAGTACTCTATCTGCAACTCTAACTCCTGAACAAATGGCTCGTTTTCGCATGGCTCGTTATGAATTAAACACTCGGATGACGGCCGCCAATATGGAGATTCAACAATTACAAAAACAATTGGCTCAAGCTGAAGGTCAGTTAGCGTCTGCTCAAAAACAAATCGCGGATGATGAAAAGATTTTTATAGATCTCAAAACTCGCAACAGTCAGTCAATCTCGGAAGCCGAAAAAAGCTTAAAAATTGAAAAAGGAATTTTAAGTAGCGTTCAACCTTTATTAGAAGAAGGTGCTTTGGCGAAAATGCAAATTGAAAAACAACAACAAGCTGTTAACGATCGTTATCAAAGAATGATTGAACAACAAGCCAATGGTTCAGTAGAATACGACAAACAACGTCAACAAATCCAAACTCGTTTGGCTGAAATTAACCGTCTTGAAGAAGAAAAGAAAAGGTTAAAAAACTTGGTTGAGCAAGCAACAGCAAGGTTTATTAACACTAGCGCAATTACCGAAAAAGAAATCTATGATCGCATGGCTGACAATACCAAAAAAATTGCCGATATTGATAGTCAACTAACCAAAATAATAGTTGATAACGAGAAAAAAATTAGTGAGATTAATAGTCAAATTAGCCGTTCTCAAGTTACTTTAAAATACCAAGAAATTAAATCGCCTGTTAACGGAATTGTTTTTGATTTAAAAGCAACTCCTGGCTATGTAACACCGCCCAATCAGACCGTTCCTTTGTTAAAAATAATCCCCAATGATTATCTTATTGCTCAGGTAGATATTACCAACAAAGATATTGGTTTTGTTCGCAAGGGAATGAGAACCGATGTAAGAATTGATTCGTTTCCCTATAGTGAATTTGGAGATATAAAAGGAACAGTTTTATCAGTGGGTTCGGATGCTTTACCGCCTGATGAAAATCATAAATATTATCGCTTTCCCACCCGAATTAAATTAGATCAGCCATTCCTTAAAACTGAAGATCGTAAAATTCCTTTACAATCGGGAATGTCAGTCACGGCAAATATTAAAATTCGAGAAAAACGCACTGTCATGAGTTTATTTACGGAGCTATTTACCAAAAAAATCGAAAGCTTAGAAACAGTTCGTTAACCTTAAACTTAATTTTTAAAACACTCAAAAAAATTGGAGATAATCAACAGTTTTTTAAAGAAAATTGAAAAAAATAAAGGGGGCTTTAAATTCCCCCAAAATTAATCTTTATTATTTTTTGACTAAATCACCATACCATCGGGAATAGTTCTGTTTTTGATAACCACAACAATTCCACTACGAATATAAAAACCCTGTTCCTCCCGATTGGCTTCTTCGATTCGCTCCTTATTAACAATCATCACATTTTTACCAATGCGAGCATTTTTATCAATAATGGCACGACGAATCGTTGTCCCCGACCCAATGCCCACTGGAATCTCGTTTAGTTTAAGATTAGATTCTCTTTCCATGAAAGACTCATAAAAATCAGATCCCATTAATAAGGAATCCTCAATCGTACAGTTGGATTCAATCCGAGACCGAATCCCTAAAACTGAGTGATGAATGCGGCAGGCTTTGAGAATGCAACCTTCTCCAATCATAGATTCGGTGATATTACAATCCAAAATCTTTGAGGGAGGAAGATGACGGCTACGGGTATAAATGGGAGCTTTTTCGTCGTAAAAACTAAAAGGTGGCTGTGGCTGTTTAGTTAATGCCAAATTTGCCTCATAAAACGCTTCAATTGTCCCGATATCTTCCCAATAGTCAGCAAAAAGATAGGCCTGGAGATTATAATCTTTCGCAGAAGTTGGAATGATTTCTTTGCCAAAATCTGTCTCTTGAGTATTAGCTTCGAGCAACTTCGCTAAAATTTCTTTTTTAAAGACATAGATGCCCATCGAAGCAATATAAGGATTTTCCTGAGCTTTTTCGGGTGTTAATCCCAAAACAGTTGTATCGACTTGCATTTTTTTCAATGCTTCGCCCGACGGTTTTTCAGAAAAATCAGTAATACGACCCTGACTGTCAATTTTCATTAACCCTAATTCGGGAGCTTTTTTTTCATCTACAGGAACAACTGACAGGGTAATATCTGCGTTTGTTTCTCGATGCCGTTTGACAAATTCACTATAATCCATCCGATATAGATGATCTCCCGACAAAATCAGGTATTCATCCACATCCCACTCCATAAATAGGGATAGATATTGACGCACCGCATCGGCTGTTCCTTGGAACCATTCGGGGTTATCTGCAGTTTGCTGAGCTGCTAGGACTTCCACAAAGCCTTCTTGAAAAGCAGAAAAATTATAAGTACGAGCCAAGTGGCGATTAAGGGAAGCAGAATTAAATTGGGTTAGGACGTAAATTTTAACAATTTCTGAATTAATACAATTGCTGACGGGAATATCAATGAGACGATATTTACCTGCCAAGGGAACGGCTGGTTTTGCTCTGAGCTTTGTCAGGGGATAAAGACGAGTACCCGCACCGCCGCCAAGAATAATAGCTAAAACTCTTTTCAAAATAAGACCTCTCGACTGCCTATGACACCTCTCAAGTCAAGTTTAGGACTGTAGGGGACATCTGCAAAGTGGACAAAGATAGAAACATCTGCAAAGCTGTTGGAATACCTACTGATTACCAAGTTAGGAAACAAATATTAACAAAAGTAGGTCAAGGATTATAGGTTTTGAAAATGTCGTTAATTTTTTCTCATTTATCAATTTTCTTGGTTATGCGTCGTTTTAGACAAGTTTCTTTTTTTCTGATGTTATTAACTTTTCCCCAAGGAATTTTTGCCGCACCTAAGTCCGTTGCTCAAGATTGTTCTTGGATGGCACTGGGAAGCGATCGCACAACTTTTGGAACTAATGGACAGCAGGGAAAATTGGGAGAAAACGGGAATAACGGATCTAATAGTGACAACTTAACGATTTTTGCCGATGGTTCTCCTTTAACTTTAAATTTAGCGGGAAAAAATGGGGAAAATGGCCAGAATGGCGGAGATGCGATCGCCCCGAATTGTAATAATCAACCCGAAAATGTAAGTTCTGATTTAGTAGCTCCCGATGGTGGAAATGGCGGAAATGGCGGTAATGGTGGAGATGCAGGCAATGGCGGCTCAATTAGTATTTATTCGACGAATCCCGCTCAACTCCGTCAAATTTTTGTGAATGCGGCAGGGGGAAAAGGCGGACAAACTGGGCAAGGTGGCAAAGCTAGTGCGGGCTGTAATTGTACTAAACCCTATTGGAGCATTGAAACCTGTTTAGGCGATCGCGGGGCTTCAGATTATCGCTGTACCACCAAAGAATTTCGCTGTTACAATGGCCGAAATGGGGTAAATGGCAGTGCAGGGCTTTCAGGTCGAGATGGATTTCCAGGCAGATTAACTCTATTAAACCTGAATAAACCCCTAGAGCCAGACAAACCATCAGCCTCGGTCACAATGGGAACAATGAAAGATCAAGGCGTTATTTTGTCTAGAAATCGCTGGGAAACTCGCAAAGGAGCGAAGGAATTATTAGCCCCTAACTCGGTTATTGATGATGAATATCAAGCTTTAACTGAAAGATTGGAACGTTCTTTTCTATTAATTTGGAATGCACCACAACAGTTTAATCGTTTTGCAGATAAAAACTTCACCTTAAGCTTGGACGATCAACAAGATATTAAAGTTATTTTACCGTCGGATCTCTGGATCGAAGGAACGACTCAAAAACGCAATAATGTGACAGAATTCTTAGTTTATAATGCGATTTTATCGGCTGATGCAACTCGATTAGAAGAGAATACATTAACTGGAACTGGAAAAGATTTAAAGTTGATTTTAGTGGATAAAGCTAATCAATCTAATTTAATTACGACTAAGTTTCAAATTAAATACAGTGTTACTCGCTCCGACCCACGTTTTCGTCCAGTTTCAGATTATTTGACTAAATATTCTGGAGAAATTCCTGATAATTTAGTCAAATTAAATGGCGATCGTTTTACCTTAGAAATAGGAAAACTCCCAATTGCTGAAGAATACCTAAAATCAGGTTTGGGCGTAGAAGTAGAGATTTTGGCAACTCGCACCTTTTCTGGATATTCAGCCAATCAAAAAATTGTAGTTCAAGAAATTATTGGCCCATTTCGATAATAAACAGAATCTCCGATGGTCTGGGCGGTTGAGGTAGATCAAGATCAATGTTAGAGTAATTAGATGTAAAGGGTTACTAGCTCAACGGTAGAGCACTGGACTCTTAATCCATTGGTTCAGGGTTCAAATCCCTGGTAACCCACTCCTTAACAATGCAATCGATCTTAAGATAGGTATTCTGGCATTCTTGAATAGGCATGGATGCTTTTTTTAAATTTAAAAATTAGCTTGGATCTGAGCTTTATTAATTGCAAATAAAAAATCATACTCCAAATTAGCAACGTCGTTATTCTGATATCGCTTTTTTTGTAGTATTTACTGTCACAGATCAAAAGTTGATTTCTGTAGATATTCTGGATGTTATTTTCATTAATCCAGAACATACTAACTACTGAGAAGGTGGATTTCCTGGACGGAGATAATTTGGATTAGTTTGTAAAGAACTATCAAAAGGATTTGATAAATCTCTGGTACGAACTCTGGGGCCTGCTACTTGTTGACGAATTGCATCATCATAAACGGCTTCAAAAGTTTGACCATCGTTGGCAATTTGATTATCAAAATAGGAGCCTGTCCAACTCCGCCAACCAAAAATTTTATTGGCTTGACCTGAAAGATTGGTAATGTCATAAAAGCGTCCTGTGTCGTTATAAAAAGCTCGATTAAACACAGTGGGTAAAGGCTCACCTGGTTGAACTGATGACATAACGTTTGTATTGGCAGAACCTTGAACTGAAAGACCTTGACCGCGAGCGTCTAAAATTCGTTTTTCAATTTGAGTTAAACAAGCATTTAAGCCTGCTGCAAATTCATTTCTACTCAACGAGCGATCGCCCCGAAAGGTTCCGTCAGGATAACCAACGATGCAACCGTAATTTTCTACTAAATTTTTTAAAGCTTCATAAGACCAACTTTGGGGAGAAACATCTCGAAACTGATCAACTCTAGTAATTTGATTGAGTACATCAGTATAGTTCGTGTAATTTTGCGCTAAGGCTGGTGATGTCGTTGGCGTTGAGGGAACTGCGACTGATGAAGTAGGGGAAATATTAACAGAATTGGAATTGTTGGATTGAGTCTGGGCCGCAGCAGTCAGTCCCCAGCAAACTCCCGTCAAGATTATTCCGACTTTTAAAGTGTTCCGTAACCTTTGAATTGCGTTTGCCATAAATGATTACTCCTAACAACATTATTATTACGATCGCGATCGCTAGTACCAATTGTAATGGCTAAAGATTGATGAGCCAAGAGATCAAGTCTATAAAAATATTAGGGCCAATTATTAAGTCAAAAATCAACAGAATCAAAGTACAAAAAAGACCCGCCGAAGCGAGCCGAATCTATTCATTTAATTATTCCACAATGGAAACCTGGAAACCTTAAAGCCCAGTTTTGACAGGTTTAAAACTCGGTACAACTAACTCACTATCTTGTTTTGTGAGCTTGTTATAAAGACGTTCTGTATTGGGGAAATTCGCAGCAGGCAAAGTAGGATAACGACGATAGGGAACCGTATCTTCACCAAATAATTGTTGATATTCCAGACTATTAACCATTGAGGTAATAAAAGCACGAATACCTTCATTAGCCAAAATTTGGTTATACTTCTGAATTTCTTTTTGATTAATCGGCGCGCGACCTAAGAAATGTTTTGTTCCCAATTCAATTACTTTCGTATTAGGAAAAGGTGCGTAAAATTCCTTAATATAAAGGTCAGAGATTCCTAAACCTTCAATAAACTCCTTAACATTAATTTCATTATTACTGAGTTTACTTTCAAGCTTGGTAAATTCTGCCTCAATAATATAAGGCTCAAGATCCCGTTCAAAAATTTGACGATAAGCCGCTCGAACTGTGGTTTGAACTGCCACCTTATCTGCTGTTGTTAAGAGCTTAAAGGCTTTAGACTGTTCACGTTGAACCGTAACCCCTTGATTGATGCGAGATTTAATATCAGGCTCAGTACGAAGACTATGAACTTGACCCAATTCGATAAATCGAGGAGTCGTTTCTTTATCAACCCGTTGACCCATATCTTCCCGAAGTGTCCCAGGGCGAGTTGTCCGCATCTGTAAACCCGCAGGAGTCAAATAACGTTCGTAGGGAACTGTGTCATCTCCAAATGCTTCTTCATACTCCTTCGAGTCGATCATGGCATCAATGACAGCATAAACACCCTTTTTAGAAGCAAGATCAAAATACGCGTTTATTTCCTTACGACCATAGGTAGGACGACCCAAAAGACGACGGTGAATATATTCGATCGCCTTAACTACATAAAAAGGAGTCCAGTAAAGTTTCAGGAAAAATTCTGATTTAGCCAAATTTTTAATAAATTCCCGAACGGTAATATCGCCATTTTCTAGCTTAATTTCGGAGACCGTTAATTTCTGACCTTCATAAAGATCCCGACCAAAAACTTGACGATAAGCTGCCCCAATCACTGCTTGAGTAGAATTTTCGCCAAATTGGATACTTTTATCCTTGCTATTTTTACCAGAACTAGGAAGTTGATTGTTTAAACGGAAAACCTTTGGCCCCAATGAACCTGGAAATTCTCCCCGCGCATCGGGATTACTCACCTGATTATTAGTCGGCGCGCCACGATGAATCAGAATTCGCTTAGTATCTTTACCAAAAGGAGAAGGGCTGGAGGAAGGATTGCGAGTTTCTTTCGGGAAGATTGCCCCAAATTGAATTTCTAGTGGATCATTTCCTGCACCGTAAACGTGCTGATCGGGTAAAGGACGATCATATTTAGCATAAGTAGTAATAAATTGAGGAACCTTGCGGAAAGGCGCGCTATAGTTAAACAGGTCTTGCTGCATTCCCCAATTACGACATTCTTGAGCTTCTATGCCCAATCCGCGCAGATAAGGGACAGTTTCTTCCCCAAAATAATCTGAATATTCCTGAGAATCCACTAAAGCATCAATTAATGCTCCTAAGCCGCCAGATGAAACAATGGAGAAATAATTTTGAACTTCTTCGCGGGAACTAGGGCCTCTGCCGAGGAAATGACGAAATGCCAATTCTAAAGCGCGACTATTAATAAAAGGTTCATAAAATTGTTGGCGATAGAGGGGAGATTTCCCTAAACGACGAATAAATTCTTTGGTAGAAATATCGCCGTTTCTGACCTGGGATTCCAGATTAGAAATACTCTGACTATAGGCACGGGTAATATCTCGTTCAAAAATTTGCCGATAAGCTGCCTTAACAACTTCTGATTTTTCGCCTTCGGATAGGCCAGGCTTCATGACAAACTTTTGACGTTTGGCTGCCGCATTAAAATAACTTTGGGGTAGGGCTAAACCTTGAATATCTCCTGATGGGCCTTGACGTAGCTTGGTCGAAGGAGTCGGAGCTTTAAATTCAGTCACCAACACATCAAAATATTGCAGAACGATGTCTTTGGACTCTTTGTCATTCCGAAAATAATCCGCCGCCGCCGCTCGCATTTCTTGTAAAGCAACGATGGTCGCATCAATAGAACAGGCGTTCTCGATGACTTCTTTTAATCCACGAGTGTTAACGGTAATGATATTGGGGTCGCCCGCCACGATCGCGTAGGTCACATAACGCAAGAACCAAGACATATCTCGCAACGACTTTTGCATATTGCTGGGGCCGTAACGAGCGATATTGATGGGACGGAAACCCGCAGGAACGGGGCCAGTGCTACTAAAAACTGTTCTTAATCCACTAAAGAAACCGCCATTTCCACCGCCACTAGAACCATCAGAATAGGTGACAGTACCGAGCTTCATGCCTTCTTGAACAGTCTGGGGTGCGCCTACATTTGCCAACACTTTTTCGGAAGTCACTTCAATGGGTTTTTCTAGGTAGGCCATTGGTGAACCACCCGTAAAAATCCGATTAGCGGCACGAGATACGATCAGATCAGCCTTATCGGTCAAAACTTGAGCAATATTTAACCTTTGATTACCCGATTGAAAAAAAGTTGTTAACTCATTTAATTCGGACTTTTCTAAAAAGCGGTCCTGCTGTTCGGCTTGAGATATGGCCGAAACGGGAACTGTTTGGTACAGTTGCGGACGGGCTAATGAGCTTCCACCACTTGCCTTAACACTCATTGGATTTTAACTATCTCCCATTAACAAATTGCGAATGCCTAAAAACTAGAGTTTTAAAATATGCCCCAGTCGCGGCTGATTAAAATTAGATCGTTAATTATGATTCAGCCTCTAGATTAGAATGATTCGGGTAGCATGAGGGCAATTATTAAGAATTGTTTAGGTTTTGGGGATCACACTTAAGTACCAATTTGGGGGAGTTACGAAGTGGCTTGGCTGCGATCGCTTTGGTATTTAATTTGGAGTTTCTAATTTTTCAGCCGAATTAGATTTAGCGAGTTTTCGTTTGAGACTGATTCCAAATCCTAGCGCGATCGCCGATCCCAAAATCGTCACAGGCTCAGGAGCATGATAGACGGATTTGGCAGAAATAACGGATCGTTCGAGTCCAAAACAATAAATTCCGCATCCCGTGTTATAGCCAACGCCAAATCCTCCCAAAGACTTTCCAAGAGATATGCCAGCTATTGGATTAATCGCTTGAAAAGTCAATGTCGGTATCAAAATCTTTGCACAGTAAGGATCTCCAAAAAAGCTGTCAGAGCAAAAATAATGGGGTATTTGACTCATTTCAATTAGTTGCCAACCTAATGGCGTTTTAAGGCTGGTATCAAAATCACCCGAAGGATCAATCCCACCCCCTGGAAAAATTTGAGGGAATGGAGGCGAAGGCGGAAATCCAATGGGAGTAAATGATAAAGTAAATCCAACTAATTTAGCCATTGGGTTTGATTCTGGCTCATTACTAACATTTACTTCAAAAGTCTCCCAATAATTGCCTAATCCAAAATATTGACCACTAGTTGTACGTGTAGAAACAGCATCTAACGGAATAATATCAAAGGCGAGAGTTTTAGGAATGGCAATTGCTTGAATTGCAGAAATAGTTAAAATACCCAATAAGACTTTTAAACTTTGTCGAAATTTGAAATTATTGATTCTTCTGTTTTTGGGATAATATTTTGACAGAATTATGTCTATTTTTTCGGACGAAAAAGTATTATTAAACATGATTTTTTAAAAAGTCTGGATAAATAATAAGTAGTTGAAAAAATTGTTGAAACTCAAATCCCAAAAAGTTTTTTAAGTAGGATAATTTTTCTTAATTTGTCTATAAAGCTTCTCATTTTTTAAGAGAAAATTTCCTCACAATTATGAACGAGTAATCACAAGAAAAGATAAGAAGCTTTATACCTAAAAGTATTATTAGATTTAATATAAATGAGACAATTTCTTAATAAAAGTTAATATGTCAGATTCAAATGTTTAAGGATATTTTCAAAAAAGTTTTACGAAAGTTTCTAATTATTTTTCATGACAATTTATAAATAAAATTTAGCGGATAAATTTAGAAGAAAACTGAGTTATCTTGTGAAAAATGCGATCGCCCAACTCAAAATTAAGCTTCAATATAACCAGTTTTTATCTAGCCAGCTTTATATTTTTCCTCAATCTCTTGATTTCTCGTCATTTTACGGTTACTATCTCCAAAGTTAAGCGATTTTTCCAACTGCCCTGTAGAATCGACTTTATAAACCCTTTAATAAATGCTGATCAATTGTTAAGAATTGCCTTTTCTTACAGACGGTCGTTAAAATGCAAAAATGTTTTTGTGTAATCTGCCTATCCTCATCACGGAGCAATCATGCCCAAATTTTACGGATTAATCCTCACCTTCCTTGCTTTGCTGGTCTATGCGTCTCCTGCCCAGGCGGGAAAATTATTATTTTGGCGATTTGAATCTGCTAACAATCGTCTTATTTTTACAACAGACAACAAGGTTCAGCCTACCGCCCAATTAGTCCCCAATCCAACCCGTGTCGTGATTGATTTACCAGGAATCACCCTAGGAAGACCAACCGTTAATCAACCCATCGGCGGAAAAATCACAGGAGTGCGAGTTGCTCAATTTGATGCTTTTACAACTCGATTAGTGATTGAGATTGCGCCTGGTTATACCGTTGATCCCCAGCAAGTTAAGGTTCGAGGACTTTCGCCCACTCAATGGACAGTAGATTTACCTTCTCCTCAACCCCTCTCTCAACCAAATAATCCGCCTCTATCTCCCTCCACTGGAACTTCTCCCTCTCCCCAATCAAGATTACCTTTATCAACTTCTGGCACAGGCAGCAATAATTTTCAAGTCACTCAAAATGGATTTTTAGTCCGCCTTAACAAAAATGGCAATGAAAATATCCTCCCAAAGCGTTCTGAAGACGGTAAAACCATTACTCTCGATTTGCCTGGAGCCGTCTTCCCTAACGATTTAAATGGGCAAACTCTTGCGATTAATCAATATGGCGTGAGTGATATTCAATTTATTCAATCTTCAGGTACGCCGCAAATTGTCATGGCGATCGCGCCCGACAGTCCCAATTGGCAAGCAAGCTATAGCCGTTTAGGAGGAATTGTTTTATTTCCCCAGGGTGGCACCAGAGCAACGGGAAATTTAACACCTCCGCCCTCAACAGGAAAACCTTTATCCAACTTGTTTAGAAATACTACTAATCCTGTTAGTCGTTTTTCAGGAACAACGGTTAATACCTTAGAACTCACTAGCGATAATCGTCAATTAATTGTTCGAGCCGATCGCCCTGTACAAGCAAGAGGAAACTGGAATCGCCTAGCAGGAACTTATGAAATTCGCATTGACAACGCCCAACTTTCTGATGCTTTTAAAGGCCCGCAACTAAGTCGGAATAGTCCCATTTATCAACTAAAAATTCGTCAAGAAGAAGGCAACATCGTTGTTATTGCGGTACAACCCTCAATGGGAACCAGATTTGGCCGATTAAGCCAACCTAGAGGAGATTTGATTGCCTTAGAAATTAGTTCTTCCTCTTATTCCAGTGCATCTCCTGCTAATTCTACTTTTCCTCGTTCTTCCTATCCCAATTCAGGTAATAGTACATTTCCCGACCGTATTAATATTCCGCCCGCCAATAACCCACCTCGTCCACGCAATGGCAAAAGATTGGTTTTCATTGACCCAGGGCATGGAGGAAAAGATCCAGGTGCTATCGGCATCAACGGAATTCAAGAAAAAGATATTATCCTAGCGATTTCTCAATACTTAGTTCAATACTTAGAACAGCAGGGAGTTCAATCAATGATGGCTCGTACCAGCGACTATTTTGTAAGTTTGCAGGGGCGTACCGATATGGCAAACCGAGCAGGAGCCGATTTATTTGTGAGTATTCATGCCAATTCCATGGGGGCAAAACGTCCTGATATTAACGGACTAGAAGTGTACTATTTTGGCGATCGCGGATTATCAGATACAATTGCCCGCAGTATTTTAAGAACAGTTAATGTTGTTGATCGCAGAGTGCGAAAAGCCAGATTTTATGTATTGCGAAATAGCCGAATGCCCTCAACCCTAGTAGAAGTTGGCTTTGTCACAGGTTATGATGATTCAGCGAAACTAATAGATCCCAGTTATCAGCAACAAATAGCCCAAGCGATCGCAGGGGGAATTATTGAATATATGCAACAAAATCGACTGTAATTACGTTAATAATCTTTAACGGGAAGACAATCAACTTACGTTCAACCTTTTTAAAAATATCCCTGAGTATATTTACTTCCTTAAGTATTCGTGTTTCAATTATCAACAACTTATTTTTATTGCCTTTATGAGAGAATCTCAATACAGTCGGATCGGAATTTTTGACAGTGGCGTAGGTGGAATAACCGTTTTAAGAGAACTTTATCGACAACTACCCAGGGAATCGATCCTCTATTTTGCAGACACAGCAAGACTTCCCTACGGCGATCGCACTCCCTCAGAAATCATCCAGTTTGTCAGAGAAATTTTGACATGGATGGTGCAAGAGAAAGTAAAAATGGTCATCATGGCTTGTAATACAAGTTCAGCCCTAGCACTTGAATCCATCCGAGAAGAATTTGACTTTCCCGTTTTGGGCGTTATCCTTCCTGGAGCCAGAGCAGCCGTCCGTCATGGCAAACGCATCGGCGTAATTTCCACCCCCGCTACAGCCGCCAGCAATGCCTACCGTAATGCCATCCAAGAAATCAGTCCCACCGCCCAAGTTTGGCAAATTGGCTGCCCCAAATTCGTTCCTCTGATCGAACACAACCGCATTTACGAACCCCAAACCAAAGAAATTGCTAGGCAATATTTAAAACCCCTACTAGAACAAAACATTGATACCCTCGTCTATGGTTGTACCCATTATCGACATCTCAAGCCCGTTTTCCAAGAAATTCTGCCCGCCACCGTTCAACTGATCGATCCCGCTAGCTATGTCGTCAAAGCTGCTCAAAAAGAATTAGAAATTTTAGGACTAACCAATGGAAAAATGACACTGCCAACTCGTTTTGGAGTGAGTGGTTGCCCAGAAACTTTTACCCAACTTTCTCAACAGTGGCTAGGATTTTTGCCCAACGTTGAAAAAGTCTTGCTCCCCTGCGTCACACCCGTTCCAATTTCTCTAGAAGTCGCGGACTAAAAGAGAATTAGTCATTAAATTCAGCTTATTTAGCAATATCTTCAATAAACTCTAGATTTTGCCCTTCTCTCCAACCCAAAACAAATTTCAATGCTTTCAATAATTGATTAACAATCAATAAATTTAAGTTGGGCATTGTTAATTGGCCTCTATTTCTGTTATGATTACAATTCGGATTCTAAAAGATCATTAAGATCATTATTTTATTTTATTAACCTGTTCTGAGAACAATCGTGGCAAATAATAAGTCCGCGCAGAAGCGCATCGAAATTTCTGAACGCAACCGACTCCGTAACAAGTCCTATAAGTCGGCTGTCAAAACCTTAATGAAAAAAACTATCCAGTCTGTTGACCAATATACTGCCAGCCCTAGCGAAGAGCAGCTAGAAGTCGTCAAAACAAATTTATCAGCCGCCTACAGCAAAATTGATAAAGCCGTTAAACGCAACGTTTTGCATCGGAATACAGGAGCTAGAAGAAAAGCTTCTTTAGCTAAAGCCGTAAAACAAGTGGACGCTGTTTCCTAAATTTATAATCATTTAATTGTTATTACAAATTGTTAAATTAAACAATTTTGGTAAAAAAGCCGACTGGCTGGTTGGATTAACTTCAATCTTTATGTGGGATGCCGATGCAACTAATCGATACGCACGTTCACATCAACTTCGAGGTATTTCAACCCGATCTTAGTTTATTGCAAGATCGTTGGCGGGAAGCAGGAGTCGTTCATCTAGTTCATTCCTGCGTTGAACCCAGTGAGTTCTCACAAATCCAATCCCTTGCGGATCGGTTCCCAGAAATGTCGTTTGCTATTGGACTTCATCCCTTGGATGCTCATAAATGGACAGATGACACTGCCGAGCAAATCTTAACCCTTGCCCAATCGGATGGTCGTGTGGTTGCTATTGGGGAAATGGGGTTAGATTTTTATAAAGCAGATAACCAAGCTTGGCAAGTCCAAGTTTTTCGCGCTCAACTTGAAATCGCTTATCAACTCAATAAGCCAGTAATTATCCATTGTCGAGATGCGGCGGCACAATTGAGAGCAATCCTTCAATCTTATGAGCAAGAGGGAAAAACAATCAAAGGAGTGATGCACTGTTGGAGCGGGAATCCAGAGGAAACTCAGTGGTTCTTGGATCTGGGTTTATATATCAGTTTTAGCGGTATTGTGACTTTCAAAAAAGCTGAAGCTGTCCATGAAAGTGCAAAAATAGTTCCGTTAGAGCGTCTTTTAATTGAAACAGACTGTCCTTTTTTATCCCCAGTCCCCAACCGAGGCAAGCGCAATGAACCTGCCTATGTCCGCTATGTTGCTGAAGCTTTAGCTCAATTACGAGAGATATCTCTTGAAGATCTGGCGAATGCTACTACCCAGAATGCGCTTCAACTCTTTAACTTAAAGCTTTCATTTCAAGCAAATTAACAGATTAATAATGACTTAACTTTCCCTTTTTTCGTTTTACCACAAAACCTCTGCTCTTTCACCCAAATTCCCGATATTTGTAACTTTAATTTACAGAACTATGACCAACAATCTTTTGCCCGATTTGATTGAAATTCAGCATTCCAGTTTCCGCTGGTTTTTAGAGGAAGGGTTAATTGAAGAACTTAATAGTTTTTCCCCTATCACCGACTATACTGGCAAATTAGAGCTACATTTTTTAGGGAAAGATTACAAGCTCAAAGAGCCGAAATATTATGTTGATGAAGCGAAACGTCGGGATGCAACCTATTCAGTACAGATGTATGTCCCCACTCGTTTAGTTAACAAAGAAACGGGAGAAATTAAAGAACAGGAAGTTTTTATTGGCGATTTGCCTTTAATGACGGAGCGGGGAACATTTATTATTAATGGTGCTGAACGAGTCATTGTTAACCAAATTGTGCGATCGCCTGGGGTTTATTACAAGAAAGAATTAGATAAAAATGGTCGTCGTACCTATTCAGCTTCTTTGATTCCCAACCGGGGAGCCTGGTTAAAATTTGAAACCGATAAAAATGGCTTAGTTTGGGTGCGTATCGACAAAACTCGTAAGCTTTCGGCTCAAGTTTTATTAAAGGCGATCGGCTTAAGTGACAACGAAATTATGGATTCTTTGCGCCATCCTGAGTTTTACCAAAAAACCTTAGAAAAAGAAGGTAATCCTACGGAAGAGGAATCGCTGATTGAACTCTATAAAAAACTCCGTCCAGGTGAGCCGCCAACGGTAAGCGGTGGACAACAATTACTAGAATCTCGTTTCTTTGACCCTAAACGCTATGATTTGGGCCGAGTTGGACGCTATAAACTGAATAAAAAGTTGCGACTGAGTGAGCCTGATACTACTCGTGTTTTAACGCCCAAAGATATTCTCACTGCGATCGATTATTTGATCAACTTGGAGTTTGACACAGGTACAACCGATGATATTGACCACTTAGGCAATCGTCGAGTGAGGTCAGTCGGTGAACTGTTACAAAATCAAATTCGGGTCGGTCTGAATCGTCTAGAACGGATTATTCGCGAACGGATGACCGTTACTGAATCTGATGCCTTAACTCCCGCTTCCTTGGTGAATCCTAAACCTTTAGTGGCGGCGATTAAGGAATTTTTTGGTTCATCCCAACTTTCCCAATTCATGGATCAAACCAATCCTTTAGCAGAATTGACTCATAAACGCCGTATTTCAGCCCTTGGGCCAGGGGGATTAACCCGTGAACGAGCAGGCTTTGCGGTACGAGATATTCATCCTTCTCATCATGGACGAATTTGTCCCGTCGAAACGCCAGAAGGCCCAAATGCGGGTTTGATTGGTTCTTTGGCGACTTGTGCGCGGGTCAATTCCTATGGATTTATTGAAACTCCCTATTATAAAGTCGAAAATGGTCGAGTTTTGCGAGATACGGAACCTGTTTATTTGACTGCCGATGAAGAAGATGATATGCGGGTGGCTCCTGGTGACATTTCTACGGATGCAGAAGGCAAAATTTTAGGAGAAAGCGTTCCCATTCGCTATCGTCAAGAATTTTCTACCACTACCCCCGTACAAGTGGATTATGTCGCCGTTTCTCCTGTCCAAATTGTTTCGGTAGCGACTTCCATGATTCCTTTCTTGGAACACGATGATGCTAACCGTGCCTTGATGGGTTCTAATATGCAACGTCAAGCTGTTCCCCTATTGCGTCCCGAACGTCCTTTGGTGGGAACGGGCTTAGAAGCTCAGGCCGCAAGGGATTCAGGGATGGTGATTGTTTCTCGGACGCATGGCATAATTACCCATGTTGATGCAACGAATATTAAGGTTCAAGTTACTCAACCGAATAACTCGGATGCTTTACCCCAAGAAATTTCCTATGATTTGCAAAAATACCAACGTTCTAACCAAGATACTTGTTTAAATCAGCGTCCTCTGGTTTATCAAGGAGAAGAAGTTGTGCCTGGTCAAATTTTGGCCGATGGTTCAGCAACCGAGGGCGGAGAATTGGCTCTTGGACAGAATGTTTTAGTTGCCTATATGCCTTGGGAAGGCTACAACTATGAAGACGCAATTCTGATTAGTGAACGCTTGGTTTATCACGATACTTATACGAGTATTCACGTTGAAAAATGTGAAATTGAAGCTCGTCAAACGAAATTGGGGCCTGAAGAAATTACCCGTGAAATTCCTAATGTGGGTGAAGATTCTTTACGTCATTTGGATGAACAGGGCATCATTCGCATTGGAGCTTGGGTAGAATCGGGAGATATTTTGGTGGGTAAAGTAACTCCCAAGGGTGAAGCTGACCAACCTCCAGAAGAAAAATTATTGCGGGCTATTTTTGGGGAAAAAGCGCGGGATGTACGGGATAATTCCCTACGAGTTCCGAATGGTGAAAAAGGTCGCGTTGTTGATGTCCGAGTCTTTACACGGGAAAAAGGCGATGAGTTGCCGCCTGGAGCCAATATGGTTGTCCGTGTGTATGTCGCTCAAAAACGCAAGATCCAAGTGGGAGATAAAATGGCGGGTCGTCATGGAAATAAAGGGATTATTTCTCGAATTCTGCCTATCGAAAGTATGCCCTATCTGCCCGATGGTCGTCCCGTTGATATTGTTTTAAATCCTTTGGGAGTTCCATCACGGATGAACGTGGGTCAGGTTTTTGAATGTCTGCTCGGTTGGGCGGGAGAAAACTTGGGTATGCGCTTTAAAGTAACTCCTTTTGATGAAATGTATGGAGAAGAAGCGTCTCGTGAAACCGTTCATGGCTTATTGGCAGATGCGGCCAAAAAACCAAACAAAAGCTGGGTTTTTAATCCTGAAACCGCAGGAAAAATTCAAGTTTTTGATGGTCGCACAGGAGAAGCGTTTGATCGTCCTGTAACAGTCGGTGAGGCTTATATGCTGAAGCTTGTTCACTTGGTTGACGATAAGATCCATGCCCGCTCGACTGGCCCTTATTCTTTGGTAACACAACAACCTCTGGGCGGTAAAGCTCAACAAGGTGGTCAGCGTTTTGGAGAAATGGAGGTTTGGGCTTTGGAAGCTTATGGTGCGGCTTATATTCTGCAAGAACTGTTAACGGTGAAATCCGATGATATGCAGGGTCGTAATGAAGCACTCAACGCGATCGTTAAGGGTAAACCCATTCCTCGTCCTGGCACACCTGAATCCTTTAAGGTATTGATGCGCGAGTTACAATCTCTCGGTCTTGATATTGCCGTTCATAAAGTTGAATTGTCTGAGGATGGTTCAAGTCGGGATGTCGAGGTGGATCTGATGGTTGATACTCAGCGTCGCGCTCCTAACCGTCCCACCTATGAGTCTTTGAACGTCGGAGATTCGGAAGAAGAGTCTTAAAAAAAGCTCAGTTAATCGTTGTCAATATTCATTTTCTATAGGTTTCTGTAATGAATTTGATGACGAGTTACTGAAGCCAGATCTCAGGGAATACCCTATAAAAAATTCACTATTTACCAATAATTGCTCACCCAAAAGCTATGACATTCTATAACCAAATTGTTGATAAAGGTCGTCTAAAAAAATTAATCTCTGGCGCGTTTCGCATTCATGGATCTGCCCGTTGTTCCCAATTAGCAGATGATTTAAAGGATTTAGGCTTTCGCTTTGCAACTAAGGCGGGAGTTTCGATTAGCATCGAAGATTTGACAATTCCACCCGCAAAGAAGGCAATGCTAGAAAGTGCCGAAAAAGAAATTCGTACGACCGAAGCTCGTTATGCACGGGGAGAAATCACGGAAGTAGAACGTTTCCAAAAGGTAATTGATACTTGGAATAGTACTTCTGAAGAACTTAAAGACGAGGTAATTCGTAATTTCCGCGAGACTGATCCCTTAAACTCTGTCTATATGATGGCGTTTTCTGGGGCGCGGGGAAATATGAGCCAGGTACGTCAGTTAGTCGGAATGCGGGGATTAATGGCCGATCCCCAGGGTGAAATTATCGATTTACCCATTAAAACCAATTTCCGAGAAGGTTTAACGGTTACGGAATATATTATTTCTTCTTACGGTGCGCGGAAAGGACTGGTGGATACCGCTCTACGGACGGCAGATTCTGGTTATTTAACCCGTCGTTTGGTGGATGTTTCCCAAGACGTGATTGTCCGAGAAGTTGACTGTGGAACGGATCGCTCAGTTCGGGTGACAGCCATGATTGATGGCGATCAGATCAAAATTGCCCTAGTTGATCGCCTCGTAGGCAGACTTTTAGCCAAAGATGTTGTCGTTGGGGGTGAAGTTATTGCGACCCGTAATCAGCAAATTGATGACGCTCTGGCAATTAAGCTCAGTAAAGCAGTCGATGAAATTTATGTGCGATCGCCCTTGACTTGTGAAGCGGCTCGTTCCGTTTGTCAATCCTGCTATGGTTGGAGTTTGGCTCATGGACATCTGGTGGATCTCGGAGAAGCTGTCGGGATCATCGCGGCCCAATCTATTGGAGAACCTGGAACTCAGTTAACCATGCGTACCTTCCACACGGGAGGCGTATTTACGGGAGAAGTGGCTCGTCAAGTCAAAGATTTTGGCAAAGGAACAGTTAAATGGGGAGCGGGCTTGATTACCCGTAAAGTCCGTACTCGTCATGGAGAAGAAGCAGAACAAGTAGAAGTTGCAGGAGACTTGATTTGGAAAGGGGAAGGGAAAAAAGCAGAGACTAAAGCGATTTCTCTCACACCTGGTTCCCTAGTCTTTGTACAAAATGGCGATGCAGTTGAAGCTAACCAATTGTTAACGGAAGTCAGTCTTTCTAAAGCACAACGTTCAACAGAGCGGGCAACGAAAGACGTTTCTAGTGATTTAGCAGGAGAAGTTTTATTTGCTAATCTAGTTCCCGAAGAAAAAACCGATCGCCAAGGAAACACTACTCGCATTGCCCAACGGGGTGGACTGGTTTGGGTTTTATCAGGAGAAGTTTATAACTTGCCACCTGGAGCCGAAGCTGTTGTCAAGAATGGAGATGAGATCAAGCGAGGAAGTGTCATGGCAGAAACCAAAGTTGTCTCTGTTAATGGCGGCATTGTGCGTCTAGAAGATGGCAGTCGTGAGATTGAAATTATTACGGCTTCTGTTTTATTAGACCAAGCCCAGGTCAAACTCGAAAGTAGCGCGGGTCGGGAACAGTATGTTATTTATGCGGCTGACGGCAAACGTTTTCTTTTAAAAGCAACACCAGGAACAAAAGTTCAAAATCATGCGATCGTAGCGGAATTAATTGATGACAGCTATCGAACTAATACGGGAGGAATGATTCGCCATGCAGGAGTTGAAATCTCCAAAGGTAGCCGTAAACAAGGTTATGAAGTGACGAAAGGTGGAACTCTACTTTGGATTCCCGAAGAAACTCACGAAATCAATAAAGATATTTCCTTGTTGATTGTTGAAGATGGACAATACGTGGAGGCAGGAACTGAGGTTGTTAAAGACATTTTCTGTCAATCCAACGGTGTGGTGGAAGTTGTCCAAAAAAATGATATTTTACGGGAAATTATTATCAAGCCTGGCGAGTTTCACTTAGACGTTGATCCAGATGTGGTCAATATTGAAGCAGGACAATTAGTTCAACCTGGAACAGAAGTTTTACCGGGTGTCTTAGTAACAGAACTTCGTCAAGCAGAATGGATCGAAAGCACTGAAGGATTGGGACTTTTACTACGTCCTGTAGAAGAGTATCCCATTTCTGATGAGCCTGTAACTCTTTCCCAGGGAGCGCAAGGTTCTGAAGGAGGACGGCAGATAGAATTGCGTTCTGTTCAACGTCTCTACTACAAAGATGGAGAACGGGTTAAATCTGTTGAAGGTTCTCAGTTACTAAGTACTCAATTAGTTCTAGAGTTTACTGGTGCAGAATCCGATAGTGTTACCCATTTAGCCGCAGATATTGAATTACAAGATGACGAAGAAGCTGATTGTAAACGTCTGCAATTAGTGATTTTAGAATCTTTAGTTTTGCGTCGGGATGTGGAAACTGATCCCCACAGTGGCATGACCCAAACTCGTGTTTTAGTAAAAGATGGTCAACAAATTCCAGCAGGAGCAGTTTTAGCTCGGACTGAAATTCAGTGCAAAGAACCTGGGATTGTGCGGGGAATTAAAGAAGGAGATGAGGCAGTGCGTCGGGTTTTACTGGTTCGAGATAGCGATCGCGTCACCATTGATTTACCTGAAGCCTCAACGGTTACAGCAGGAGATTTATTGGTTGCGGGTAGTGAAATTGCGCCAGGGGTAAAACTGCCCGAATCAGGCCAAGCTCTCATGGTCAAGTCCGACAACGATCAACATCAGTTAATTCTGCGAACAGCTCGTCCCTATCGCGTATCGGGTGGTGCAGTTCTCCACGTGGATGATGGTGACTTAGTTCAACGGGGCGATAACTTGGTTCTATTGGTATTTGAACGTGCCAAAACAGGAGATATTATCCAGGGTTTACCTCGTATTGAAGAATTGTTAGAAGGACGTAAACCCAAAGAAGCTTGTGTCTTGGCTCGTAAACCTGGGATTTGTCAAGTTGAATATGTTGATCGAGAAAGTGTTGATATCAAAGTCATTGAAGACGATGGCACGATTAGTGAATATCCCTTACTTCCTAATCAAAATGCGATGGTCGCTGATGAACAACGGGTCAATGTGGGCGATCCTCTCACCGATGGATTAGCCAATCCCCATGAAATTCTTGACGTTTTCTTTAGTTACTACGTTGAAGCAAAAGGTTGTTATGAAGCGGCGTTAATGGGATTACAAGCGGCTCAAAAGTTCTTGGTTAATCAGGTACAAGCAGTGTATGAATCCCAGGGCGTTGACATTTCTGATAAACATATTGAAGTGATTGTGCGTCAGATGACTTCTAAAGTCCGTGTGGACGATGGTGGTGATACGGCAATGTTACCTGGTGAGTTGGTAGAATTGCGGCAGATTGAACAGGTCAATGAAGCGATGTCGATTACTGGTGCGGCTCCTGCCCGTTATACTCCAGTGATTTTAGGGATTACTAAAGCTTCCTTAAATACAGACAGTTTCATTAGTGCGGCTTCCTTCCAAGAAACAACACGGGTTCTGACTGAAGCGGCGATCGAAGGCAAATCTGACTGGTTACGAGGACTTAAAGAAAACGTGATCATCGGGCGTTTGATTCCTGCTGGTACTGGCTTTAACACTCACGAAGATATTCAGATTGCTAACAATGAAAGTGACGATATTAGTTATGGTCGCTCTTCTACGCCGAGTTACAATTTGACGGAAATGCGAACTCCTATCGCCGAACCTCCCCGTAATAAAAAGACAACCATAACGCCTTCTCGGATTCTGACTAAAGATATTATTAGTGATGAAGATCTTGTTGATGATAAAATTGCTCGTGCTTATACGGGAGCAGACTTTGAGGATGAAGAGGAGTTTGAAGAGTCTTATAGTGACAGCGACAGCGATGATGATTTTGAAGATGATGAAGATTAAGCTCTAATTAGGGATTTTAATCTTAAATATTCCATCCGAGAAACTAATTCAGGAGGTAAAGATCACTAGATTTTTATCTCTTTTTTTGATAAATTTTGATTTTTATCTCGAAAATAGATCTACGCGATCGCCTAAAATAACTCTTTACCGTTAGAATAATTTTCTAGAACGATCAGAAAAATAAAAAATCTCATGACATTCAGCAATCATTAAAACCTTTAGAATTGTTTTGAGAGAGCTTTCAGGAAAGAAATTGGTGTCAACACTCTACTGTTCTAATTCCACTTGTCAATCGCCTAATCCTCTAGAAAATTCATTCTGTGAGGTTTGTGGATTGATCTTGGCCAAACGTTATTTGTGGGCTGTGGGTGACTGGATTAAGGCTTTTCAGACGGGAGAACTACTAGAAGAAAGATATTTATTGAAATCTACTCAGATTCTTCTGGATACGCGACCTGCTCAAATTCCCCAGGGAACAGAGGAAATTCCACCCCGCATCATGCCCTATTTAAAATTGTTGCCTTTTCGGCTTCATATTCCTTTGGTTTACAGTTTTTTGCCGAGTCCTGATCCAGAAATCGATTTGGATGTTTGGTTATTGGAGTATGGAGCTTTGCAGTTGGATGAACAAGGAAATCTGAAATATCCCCATCTTTTACCAGAATTGAAGGAAGTTTGGCAAGAAGCCACTCCTTTGCGTCAGTTAATTTGGTTGCAGCAGATGGCTAGATTATGGCGACCTTTACAGGGACAAGGAGTTGTTTCGGCGTTATTAAATCCGTTTTTAGTGCGAGTTAATGGCCCCAATATTCAGTTATTGGAGTTGCCTTTGGATGATCATAAATATCATGCAATTAAGGAATTGATGAATGTTTGGTCAGAGTTATTTAAGATTGCTCATCCCGCGATCGCCGATTTTTGTAAAAATTTGGGTGAAAAATTAGAAAAAGGTAAAATTCCCCATGCTGATTATTTAATTTCTCTTCTTGAAACCGCGATCGCCGATTTAGCCTTGAACTATCAATACAACTATCAAATCATGACGGCCACGGATGTGGGAATCAGAAGAAAACACAATGAAGATGCCTGTTATCCGCCCATTAATCAGTTAAAACAAGGAAATCAGCCCCAAGACACTTTGGCGATCGTTTGTGACGGCATTGGCGGGCAGGATGCAGGAGAAATCGCTTCTCAATTAGCAGTCGAGCAATTATCCCAAAATTTAACCACTTGCTTTGAAGAATCTCACCATCAATCTTTCCAAGACTGGGTTGAAAATATCAATCAAGCCATTTCCAAAACAAATGACGTTATCAGCCAACGCAATGATCAAGAAGAGCGAACTCAGCGCGATCGCATGGGAACAACTTTGGTGATGAGTCTAGCTCGTAATCATGAATTTTATTGGGCTAATTTAGGTGATTCTCGTCTTTATTGGGTTACTTCAAACAGTTGTCAACAGGTGACAGTGGATGATGATTTTGCATCAAGGGAAGTTCGTTTAGGTTACGGGCTTTATCGAAGTGTTCAGCAATATGCTCATGCAGGTTCTCTCGTTCAGGCAATCGGAATTATGCAATCCGAGCAAATTCACTCCACCATAGATCGGCTTTTGGTAAGCGATCAAGGTCTATTTCTTTTATGTTCCGATGGTCTTTCCGATTTAGACCGAGTTGAACAGTATTGGCAAATTGAATTATTACCAATTCTGACAGGAGAAATTGATCTTTCTACAGCCTGCGATCGCCTGATTACCTTAGCAAATGAAAAGAATGGTCATGATAACGTAACCATCGCCCTAGTGCATTATCAAATTGAGCCTTCTACTAGCGAAATTCTTCCCCTATCTTGGGTTGATATTGAAACTAGTATGATCAAACTTGGTAGTGCAGAAGTTTTAGTTGAAGAACCGCAACCAGAAGAGTTTTTTATATCATCAACGCCCTCTGATGTTGAAACTATTGCTAATGCAGAACCTCTCACTGAAGAAAATTCTCCCCAATCACCTAAAGCTCCTTTTTGGCAATGGGCTGGACTTTGTTTAATGATTCTTGTTTTTTTGGGTTACACCGTTAATCAATGGTTAAATAAAACACCTGAACCCCAACCCATTGTTACTCCTAATCCTGAAATTACACCTCTTCCTTCTTCCTTACCTTCTCTTATCCCTTCCCCTTCATCTCCTGTAGTTACTCCTCTTGCAACTCCTTCTAGTTTATCTTCCCCTGCAATAACACCTTCTGTTTCATCTTCGCCTATACCATCTCCTTTTTAGCATGGATTTTCGTAACATTAATACGCTTTGGGCTTCTCTCATCGGAGAAACTCTTTATCGTTTGGGACTACAAACTGCAATAATTTGTCCTGGCTCACGTTCTAGTCCTTTAACCGTAGCCTTTGCTCAACATTCTGGTATTGAAACTATTCCCATCTTAGATGAGCGATCTGCCGCTTTTTTTGCCTTAGGTCGAGCCAAAAGATCAGCTAAACCCGTAGCTTTGATCTGTACTTCTGGAACAGCAGGTGCTAATTTTTATCCCGCAGTTATTGAAGCCAAAGAAAGTCAAGTTCCTCTCTTGATTTTGACCGCAGATCGTCCCCCAGAATTGCGTCATTGCCATGCAGGACAAACCATCGATCAAGTTAGGCTTTATGGTCATTATCCCAACTGGCAAACCGAGTTAGCTCTTCCTAATTCTACTGCTGAAATGTGGCGTTATTTACGTCAAACTTTAGTTTCTGCTTGGGAACAAACTCAGTTTCCTATTGCTGGAGTTGTTCATCTGAATTGTCCTTTTCGAGAACCATTAGCACCGATCGCAGAACCCAATATTTTAGCTTTAGCTAGTGCTTTTAATGATGATGCTTTCTTTGCTAATATTGAAGCTTCTTCCACGATAAAAAATCATTTATTTTCTACTTATTCAAGCCTACCTCTATTCCCCAAACGAGGTTTAATTATCGGTGGACTTTATCAAGGTCAGAAGTCTTTAGCCTATTCTCAAGCGATCGCCGAAATAGCAGAAATTTTAGATTATCCCGTCTTAGCCGATGCTCTTTCTCCTTTAAGACATTTTGCTGATTTAAATAAAAACTTGATTGTCAATTATGACTTTATTTTACGCAATCTAGATCAAGCTGAATTATTAATACCTGAAATAATTATTCAAATAGGAGAATTGCCGACCAGTAAAACATTACGAAATTGGTTAGAAAACAAAAATTTTCCTCGCTATATTATTAATTTATCGCCTGATAATTTTGATCCATTACATGGGCAAAGTATTCATTTAAGACTTTCTATTTGGGATTTTTTATTGCAATTAAAAGAGAATCAATCAGACTTAAAAATCAATATTAAAACACAAGAAAATTTTAATAGTTCTCAATTTCAAGATTTAAAATATACTCATCAATGGCAAACTTTAAATAGACAAATTCAAAATTCAATTGATAAAATGATGCTCAAAAGAGAAGATTTATTTGAAGGAAAAGTAACTTGGTTACTCGCTCAATCTTTACCTTTAAATACGCCTATTTTTATTGCTAATAGTATGCCAATTCGAGATGCAGAATTTTTTTGGAAATCAAATAATCAACAAACAATTCCTTACTTTAATCGCGGTGCAAATGGGATTGAGGGAACTTTATCAACCGCATTAGGCATTGCCCATCGGGATCAACCTAGTATCTTATTAACAGGAGACTTGTCGCTTTTACATGACACAAATGGCTTTTTGTTGCGAGAAAAATTTCAAGGTCACTTAACAATTATTTTGATTAATAACAATGGTGGTGGCATTTTTGAAATGTTAGCGATCGCCGATGAAAAAGATTTCCAAGATTTATTTGAACAGTATTTTGCCACACCTCAAAATATTGATTTTTCCCAACTAGCTATTACCTATAAAATTGAATATCAAAAGATTGAAAACTGGCAAACATTAAAACAAATATTAAATCCTTTGCCAACTTCTGGAATTAGACTATTAGAAGTTTCTACTAATCGAAAATTAGATGCTCAGTGGTTAAAGAATTATTTAAATCAGTGGAAATAAAGTGATAATTATAAATAGTTTTATCGCTAAATTAACCTGAGTTTGAGTGTGGTTCAAAAATCCATGAATTAGGCTAACATTTTCAAAAAAAAAGTGACTTTTTCAAAGTATTAAGATTTTGAAACTCGACTCAAAATGTTAGCTTGGTTTGAACTTTTCTTATTCGGAAAATTAGGTTATTTAGATTTGTTAACTGAGCGATAAAAAGGTTTTTTCACGACTTTTGCAGGATAGGTTTTACCGCGAATTTCAACTTCTAGAGTTTGACCAATTTTGCTAAAAGGTGTGGCAACATAAGCTAAGGCGATCGCAATTTCAAGGGTCGGAGATTGGGTTCCACTGGTAACTTCGCCAATAGTTTCGCCTTCTAAGACAACAGAATAACCGTGACGAGCAATATGACGACCTTGCATTTCTAAGCCGACTAAACGCCGTTTTACCCCATTCAGTTTTTGCTCTTCTAAAACTTTGCGACCAATAAACTCCCCTGCACTTTCTAAATGGACTAACCAACCCAATCCTGCTTCTAAAGGCGTTGTTGTGTCATCAATATCTTGACCATAAAGGCACATTGCAGCTTCCAATCGAAGAGTATCTCTGGCTCCCAATCCACAGGGAATGACTCCTGCCCCAAATAACGATCGCCATAAAAGTTCTCCCACGATCGCATCAACCATAATCTCGAATCCATCTTCGCCTGTATAACCCGTTCGAGCAATAAAAGCAGCTTCGTCAAGAATAGTCGTCTCTAAATGTCCAAAAGCGGGTAAATCAGCCAAATTGTCAGGAACCAAAGCTTGAAGAGTTGCCAGTGCTTTTGGGCCTTGAATCGCGATTAATACTTTTTCTGAAGATAAATCTACAAAATCAATTTGATTACTGTCTAAATGGGCTAAAAACCAAGCTTTGTCTTTTGCCATCGTCCCCGCATTCACAATAATCGTCGCGCGCTGTTCTCCCGATTTGCTTTCTCCTTGATAGTAAATAATGATGTCGTCAATAATGCCCGCTTTTTCATTTAATAGCACCGTATATTGCGCTAATCCTACTTTTAAACGGCTTAAATCCGAAGGAACCAGGCTTTGCAAAACAGCCAGTAAATTTTTTCCTCGCATCACAAATTTACCCATGTGAGAAATATCAAACATCCCCACACCATTGCGGATGGCGGCGTGTTCATATTTTAAACCCGTAAATTGGACGGGCATTTCCCAGCCAGAAAATTCGGTCATTTTGGCTTTTTGATCGACAATGATTGAAAAAAGCGGTGTGCGAGCCAAGGGAGAAGTTGTGGAGGAAGTTTCTGAATGTGCCACAGGAATTTTAGAGATGGGTGAAAGTTAAGATTGACAACGAAAATAAACTGTCCTTTATCCTACCTTAAGTTGTTTACCAAGATGAATCGGCGATCGCTGTTTTTTGATTTTACTGAAACTTTAAAAAATTCACGTTGACTAAAATTAAACGATAAATCAGTGTTTATAAAGTCGCGCAATAGATGAATATTTTAATAACTTCCTTGATAGTTGATGCAATTAAGAATTGATTATTGTACGCCTAAATTTTTCTAGTCTAAATGTTAAGTTTGACGAAAATAATGCTGCTAATTCATTAAAAAGAAAATGGGTTTTTGGTTTGCAGTAGTTCGGTAAATTCTATCGCTGTAATTGGCTGACTAAAAAAATATCCTTGAATCTCATCACAACAATTTTTGTTGACAAAATCTAATTCTTCCACTGTTTCAACTCCTTCAGCGACCACTCGTAAATTTAATTGATGAGCCATATTAATAATTGCCTGGGCGATCGCCGCATTTTTGGGATTTTGATCAATTTCACGAATAAAACATTGGTCAATTTTAAGAATATCAAAAGGAAACTGTTGTAAATAACTTAAAGAAGAATAACCTGTTCCAAAATCATCCATTGCAACTTTAATACCACTAGATTTTAAACTATTTAATTGTTCAATAGAACGCTGAATATTATCAACTAAAATACTTTCTGTCAGTTCCAATTCAATATTACTAGGATTTACCTGATATTGTTGTAATAATGTCGCTAACCATTGCGGTAAATTTTCTTGATTAAATTGACGAGCTGATAAATTTACGGCAATCCGAATCGATTTTAAACCCAAATTTTCCCAAATTTTAATCTGTTTACAAGCCTTTTCTAAAACCCATTCTCCAATACTTTGAATTAAACCCGTTGCTTCTGCAATAGGAATAAAAATATAAGGTGAAATAAGTCCTTTTTCAGGATGATTCCAACGAATAAGGGCTTCACCACAAACAATTTGTTGCGTTTTAACGTTGATTTGAGGCTGATAATAAACCACAAATTCATCATTTTCTAAAGCATACCGTAAATCTCTTTCTAGTTCCAAAGCATCTAACGGTAAAGATTTCTCTAATTGAGGATGATAAAACTGGTATAAATTGCCGCCTTTATTTTTGATAGATTCTTTGGCTTGTGTAGCACATTTTAATAATTGATCAAGAGTATGTCCATGAATCGAATAAAAAGCAATTCCTAAAATAATAGGACAAATAATCTCTTTCTCTTGAATAAAAAAAGATGGTGCAAAAGTTTTAAGCAGTTTTTCTAGCAGATTAACAATTCTTTCTTTGGTACTTAAAATATCATCTTCTAAAGATTCGGCAGGCATTAAAATAATGACAAATTCATTACTATTAATACGCGTAATAATTTCCTGCTGAAAGAGTGCTTTCTTGAGCCGCTCAGCAGCTTGTTTAAGTAACTCATTTCCACCGTCATAACCCAAGTAATCATTAATACGTGAAAATCTCTCAAAACTTAAAACAACTAACGCGATCTCTGGATGAGATTCTTCTAAATTAATACTAGATTTACTTAATTTATTTTTATAAGAAATGACAATTTTCTCAAAGTTATCCCGTAAAGATAATTGATTAGGTAAATTAGTTAAAGGATCGTGGCACAAAAAATAGCTAAGTTTCTCTTTTGTTTCTTCTAATTGATGTAAATATTTTTGATCAACTATTTCTTTTTTCTTAAGTCGAATCCGAATAACTTTTAACAATTCATCGTTCGCAAAAGGTTTAATTAAATAATCATCCGCACCTAAATTCATCGCAACACGAACATCTTCCCTAGTTCCTTTAGCTGTCAGAAAAATAAAAGGAATTGTCGCCGTTTGAGGATCTTCTTGTAACCTTGCCAATACGCCATAACCATCAATTTGTGGCATCATGACATCACAAATAATTAAATCTGGCAACACTGACTGCGCGATCGCAATGCCATCTTTTCCATTAGTCGCTTCAACTACTTCAAACTCTTCAATTATCAGCAATTCACCAATTAGCTCTCGAATTGCCGTTTCGTCTTCTATAATCAGAATAGTTGTCATGGTAATTATAATTTTTCCTTGTAAATCCAAGCTTTTCGTACTTTCGCACTTTTCTTGACTTAGCTATTAATAAGCGTTCCCTATCATTAGATTCAATATACAGATAGACGTGTTAAGTTTGATTAAGAAAGTTAGAAATTTATGGAAAACATCAATAACGACCGTAAAATTGATTAAATTTGATAATTTGTCTAAAAATAACCCAGTTTCTCGATAAAAAATCCTTTTTCAAAGCTTTACTTAGAATATTTCATACACTAGCTAGTAATTTACAAAAAAAATTGCATTTCAATATGAATCTACAAAAACAACCTGTTCACGTAATCGGTGGTGGTTTGGCGGGAACCGAAGCCGCTTGGCAAATTGCTCAGGCAGGAATCCCCGTTATTTTCTCGGAAATGCGTCCCATTCGTCAAAGTCCCGCTCATCACAGTCAAGAATTAGCTGAATTAGTTTGTAGTAATTCCTTTGGAGCCAAAAATAGCGATCGCGCAGCAGGATTATTGCAAACTGAATTGCGTCATCTGGGTTCCATTATTATTCAAACAGCCGATAAACACGCCGTCCCCGCAGGTGGAGCTTTAGCGGTTGATAGGGGAGTATTTAGCCAAGAATTAACCCAAACTTTAGCAAATCATCCCTTAATTGACTTTCGACGCGAAGAAATTACTGAAATTCCCAGAGAAGGTGTTGTAGTTCTCACCACTGGGCCGCTCACCAGTCCCGCTTTAACCGAAGATTTACAGAAAATTACAGGTCTAGACTATCTCAGTTTTTTTGATGCAGCCAGTCCCATTATTATTGGAGAATCCATTAATCAAAACATTGCTTTTCTCGCTTCCCGTTATGACAAAGGAGAAGCCGCTTATTTGAATTGTCCCCTGAATCGGGCTGAATATTTGCAATTTTGGCAAGCTTTATGTGCAGCAGAACAGGCTGAATTAAAAGATTTTGAGCGAGAAACAGCTAAATTTTTTGAAGGTTGTCTTCCCATCGAAGAATTAGCCCAACGTGGAGAAGATACCATGCGTTACGGCCCAATGAAACCCATTGGTTTATTTGATAGCCGTTTAGGGGATTTTCGTACACCAGAAAATAAAGAAAAACGTCCTTATGCGATCGTGCAATTGCGCCAGGAAGATAAAGCGGGTCAATTGTGGAATATGGTCGGTTTTCAAACCAATTTGAAATGGGGCGAGCAAAAACGTATTTTTCAACTCATTCCAGGTCTCGAAAATGCTGAATTTGTGAGAATGGGAGTCATGCACCGCAATACTTTTATTAATTCTCCCGAATTATTGGGCGCGAATTTACAATTTAAAAATCGTCAAACCCTTTTTGCGGCAGGGCAATTAGTGGGGACAGAAGGCTATGCGGCGGCAACTGCGGGAGGCTGGTTAGCGGGAACGAATGCGGCTCGATTTGTCTTAGGTTTAGAGCCTTTAAGTTTGCCTGAAACGACGATGATGGGAGCTTTATTTGCTTTTATTAGTTCTGCGTCTCCTAAACATTTTCAACCTATGCCGCCTAATTTTGGAATTTTACCTGAACTCAAAGCAAAAATTCGGAATAAACAAGAACGTTATGGACAATATCGCGATCGCGCTTTGGAGGATTTAGAAATTTGGCGATCGCAGTTAAAAATGGCTTGTTTAAGTTTAGTTTGAGCAAACCTAAAAACAAAGAGAAGAGACCTAATTTTAAAATCTCTTCCCTTATCTGTATTTTTTGAGTTGTCTTGAAGTTTCTGGCGTAGCATTTGTTGACGCTTTTTAAGTTGTCGTTGTCTAGCCGAACCGCCTTTGCCTTTGTCATTCCGACCTTCTCGACGGGGTGATTCCCACCGTTTTAATTGTTGTCCCATAGTTTTTACTCGGTAATTTATTAAGCACTTTTAAACTATAACAAATTTTAACTAGAAATGAATCTATTTTTCTAAAGGCGATCGCTCTAAAGAATGCTAATTAATATTTAACTATATTTTTAATAACTATGAAATAGAACCTAAAATAAGAGAGTAAAAAGTTTAATGATTTGGTCAAATTACCAATAATAATTAAAAGAAAAAATATGACAGAAAATTTTTTAATTTTAACATTGACAAATAGGGAAGAAACCCACAAATTAGGCAATCAGTTAGGAAAAATTCTAACCGCAGGAACAATTTTATTACTCAATGGAAATCTGGGTGCAGGAAAAACGACTTTGGTTCAAGGAATCGGTCATGGGTTAGGAATTACGGATGCTGTTGTTAGTCCCACTTTTACCCTAATTAATGAATATTTTGAAGGTCGTATTCCCCTTTATCACTTGGATTTATATCGTTTAGAAAAGGAAGAAGTGCGATCGCTTTATCTAGAACAATATTGGCAAGGTCGGGAATTTCCTTTGGGAATAGTGGCAATTGAATGGCCAGAACGTTTGCCTTTTAAACCCGATTGCTATCTACAAATTGATTTAAATCACACAGAAGATCAAGGTCGCCAAGTTATTTTACAATGGTACGGAGAAAGCTCGATTTCCCTAAAAAGTTTTGTAAAAAAATAGGGGATTTAAAATTATTATTAATTCCCCTAAATTAGTTAAAGTTATACCAAATTAAACTAACAACAGGTCAGATGAATCAACCCCCGCCTTCGGCTTCCCCCTTTCAAAGGGGTTAGGGGTATCCCTGCAAGGTCAAGTGCAACATAATCAAATTAAATTGGTATTACTTTCAATAACGATTAATCTAAATCAAATTGACTACCGCGTTTATATTGTAAATAAGCTGCCACAAAAAGTCCTGCTAAAGTGACAGGAATTAAACCTAATACAATGCCTAACAACAGGGGTTCGATCACGAGCTATCTCCTGAATATGATTAATTACCTTTCTTTAATCCTAAGGCCACAGATCCCCCTTAATCCTACTTTTGTCAATATTTTTTTAAGGTTCAACTTGCCCGATCCTAGGAATTTTACTTTGCGATCGCCTGAATATCCCGAATTGAGAAAAGCGTCCGAAAAATCAATCCTTGTTCTTGATAAAATGCGGCTCCTCCCTGTTCTCGGTCAATCAGTGAAAAAACCTCTTCAACCCCATAACCCGCTTCTCGTAAACGTTCTACCGCTAACATTGCCGATTTTCCTGTTGTCACCACATCTTCTAAGACCACAATCTTCGTGCCAGGAGGTAAATCTGGGCCTTCAATATAAGCTTGGGTTCCGTGTCCTTTGGCTTCTTTACGGATGATTAAAGCTGAAATTGGGCGATTTTCATAGGCTGAGACCAAACTAACTGCGGTCACGATGGGATCTGCTCCTAAAGTTAAACCAGCAACAGCCTGGATATTTGGGGATAATTCGGCTAAAACTAAACGCCCGATCGCGAAAGCTCCACCTGCCGTCAAGGTAACTTTTTTGCCGTTGAGATAATAAGTACTGGGTTGACCCGAAGACAAAATAAAATCTCCTTCTTGATAAGCTAATTTGGCAAAAAGCGTTAACAAATAGTGGCGTAGATCATTTAAATTAGCCGTTGCGATCGCGGAAGTTGAGAGAAAATCAGCCGTCATAAAAAAGTAACCGTCATAAAAGTAAATTAGGAAAATCAGTTACTCTTTTCCCACTCAAGAAATGCACACTTAGACTAAGGCAAAAATGTGTTCTAAAGTTCTAGATATTTGTTCTGAACTCATCAAAATTTTAACATCTTTAAGCTTTTGTTCAATTTCGGCAATGGTTACATTTGAAGGCAAATGATGTAATTCCTGTAACCTCAAGAGATGAATTTCATATTCGGCAAGATTAAAGTTGGGCGAGTAAGCGGGTGTGTGGATAAAT
>JANNLO010000053.1:0-8106 GCA_031396835.1 Snowella sp. SOY_38_metabat_116 | reverse complement strand
TTTAAAGCTAAACCAACGATACCAATAGAACTCATCCACAAGCCCGTTACAGGGACGAACAACATGAAAAAGTGTAACCAACGTTTGTTAGAGAAAGCAATTCCAAAGATTTGTGACCAAAAACGGTTTGCTGTCACCATTGAATAGGTTTCTTCCGCTTGAGTTGGTTCAAATGCTCGGAAAGTATTTGCTTGATCGCTGTCTTCAAATAAGGTGTTTTCTACCGTTGCACCATGAATAGCACAAAGTAAAGCACCACCAAGAATACCAGCGACTCCCATCATGTGGAAAGGATTAAGAGTCCAGTTATGGAATCCTTGTAAGAACAAGATGAAACGGAAGATTCCTGCAACACCAAAACTGGGAGCAAAGAACCAACTAGATTGTCCCAAAGGGTACATCAAAAAGACACTGACGAATACTGCAATTGGGCCAGAGAAAGCGATCGCATTATAGGGACGAATGCCAATTAAACGAGAGATTTCAAACTGACGTAGCATAAAGCCAATCAATCCGAAAGCACCGTGAAGAGCAACAAAGGGCCACAAACCACCAATCTGGAACCAACGTGTTAAATTTCCTTGAGCTTCAGGCCCCCAAAGAAAAAGTAGAGAGTGACCAAAGGCATCGGCAGGAGAAGAAACAGCAACGGTTAAAAAGTTAGCACCTTCGAGGTAAGAACTAGCTAAACCGTGAGTGTACCAAGAGGTTACGAAAGTTGTTCCTGTTAACCAGCCACCGAGGGCCATGAAAGCGCAGGGAAATAAAAGTACCCCTGACCAACCAATAAAAACGAAACGATCGCGTTTAAGCCAGTCATCGAGGGCATCAAACCAACCCTGTTCTGCTGGGGCGCGTCCGACTGCAATTGTCATCGCACAAATCTCCGAATAATAAATAAGTACAGGATTTTAATTTCTTTTGATTTAAAATAAACTTGCCTACTGAATGCCAGAATCAGAAGTTTAGACCAAATGTGAGAAATTGTTACTTTTCTTAACTTACACTATATTAGGAGAAATCAGGAAAGGTTGCTACCCCAATTCTTAACAAAATCTAAAATTTTACCTGTAGTCTAAGAAAATAGGGATCAAGGCTGTTGATGCCAGATAATCTCTTGTCAAGTTTTTTATGGAGTGTCCATGATTAGTATTAATGTCACGTTGAAGTATTCACCCATGCCCGTTTCTGTTGAACGTAAAGAAACTGTTGATGCCGAGGCACTCTATGTCCAACTTACAACTGCTATGCGATCGCCAACGCCAGAGCTTTTAGAGCTAACTTGTGAAAAACAAACGGAAAAGAAAGTAGCAATTATGAGTGATCAAATTAGTGCCGTTATTCTTTCTCAGAAAGATCGAGCTAATTCTCCTGGGAATACTCCAGGATTTTTCAACTTAGCTCAAGCAGCATTATAAATTTTATTAATTTAGTCAGGAGTTAGTTGCTATTTGATGGTTAATACTAGCTTCTGATTTCATAGTAATAAACTTTAAATTTAACAAATAAATTATTAATTAATTCAATGACGTTGACGGTGAAAACTGAAATAAATCAAGCTAAATCCCCCTGATAAAACTAAGATTAATGTTGCAACTTCAACAATCCAAAGACTATCTAAATCTGCGACTAAACCGACACTACTAGCACTAAAAATAATCAATAAAATTAGATAAAGAATTTGACGCGGAATATAAATCTTTTTCATTTGTACTTGATTCATTGCAACTTTTAGCCTTAGCTCAAATAAAATAAGATAAAATTAATTAACCAAGCATTACTAATAAAGAGTTTAGCTTAAAATAGCTTCATGAATTAAAGACGATTATTCTTGTAATTTTAATATCTTTTAATGTGATCTTCTCAACATTCTTTAACGTATGAAATAGTCACAAAAGATTCCTTGGTAATTGTACTCCCAGAAAACCATGTTTATCGAATCATCCCAGAACAGTTACCTGTATTTCAAATGGCAATTGTTTGGCGACGGGATAATCGATCAAAAATATTGTCTGATTTTCTTGAAGTAACCAGAGAAATTTCTCAAAATATGGATTCAAAAATGCATTGTTAATCATAGTAACTCAACAGTAATACAGCAAATCGTCTCAAATTCTGTACCATCTGGAAAAGTGATCCCACTCTGCGATCGCTGTCTTCCTATTTCCTATTTGGTGAAAATTGAAGCTTAACGAGTCCATAATGGTATCAGTTGTTAGTTAAATTCAGTCCTAGAGGTGAAACATGACAGCATTACTTGTACAAGCGACTTCAGCACCACTAAAGATTGATTTGCCTTGGATTTTGCCGATGACGGAGGATCAATTCTATGAATTTTGTTTAGCTAATCGAGATTTACGCATTGAACGTACTGCCACTGGAGAAGTGATCGTTATGCCTCCCGCATTTTCAGATACAGGGAATCGGAATTTTAATATCGCGGTGCAACTGGGAAGTTGGGCGGAACGAGATGGGACGGGGCTGGGGTTTGACTCCAGTGCAGGGTTTACTTTGCCCAATGGTGCAACCCGTTCTCCCGATGCGGCTTGGATGAAGTTAGAACGCTGGAATACTTTAACCGCAAAACAGAAAGCATCTTTCGCGCCGATTTGTCCCGATTTTGTCATTGAATTGCGTTCTGTCAGCGATACTATATCCAGTTTGCAGAAAAAAATGGAGGAATATCTTGCGAATGGAACTTTATTGGGTTGGTTAATTGACCGCCAAAATCAGAAGGTACATATTTATCGCCCGAATCAGGAAACTGTCATTTTAAATTCTCCTGAAACAGTGAGTGGTGATCCTGAACTGTTCGGTTTTGAGTTAGTAATGGCTAAGATTTGGTAATACGATCTAACTAAATTGACTAAATTTATTGAAGTCACAAAAATAGTTATCAACAGCAATTTATCGCACAAAAATTTTGAACTGAATTTTTAAATTAAAAAGGGAACCATGTTTGAACTACCAAAGATAGCACCCAACAAGAACGAACTCATTTCTAACTTTTCTCCTTTAAAAATTCAATTAAGGGATGAAGGATCTGTGCTTAGGGAGGATCTTAAAGTTCAATGGCAAATCTCTCTTCGGACTAACCCAATTTGGCTTGTTGGCTTATGGATCACATTGATCGCTATTGGGCTCGCTACTATGGCTAATTTGCTATTTTCTTTTTGGATCACATGGGTCGATGTTATTTGGCCCATTTTTATCACTTTGATTATCTTTTCTATTGTATATAAGATCGTAAAAATTGCCCTGGATGAATCTGAACGTTATGAAATAGGAGCTAGGCAAGGCTTTTTACCCGCAGAGTTAATATTTTCCCATTATCCTCTCAAAGTGGGAGAAAACGATCGCGTAACATTCCGAAGACGCTTAAAGCAGAATTTTTGGACAAATTTATTTAAAATTAATAAGTTTCCGGTTAATAGCCACATTAAAGTTAATTTGATTTGTGCAGAGCGAGCAAGTTACACGAAAGGTACGGATACTGTAACCGATGTGGCGGTGGTTTATGAAAACATGATTTATTCTGGCAATTTACTTTGTGGCGATCGCGAGGTTATTACCCATTTTGATTTAGAAATTCCGTTGTCCTATAGTTCTTCATTTGAAGGAAAAAATAATCAAATTCGTTGGATATTAGATATAGAAGAAAGTTACCCTGGTTTATTAGAACACAAACATACCTATTTAACCTTTGTTGTTGATCCTTAAACTATGATTCGCATTCAACTTAAACAAACTCAAGTTTGCCCAGGACAAATAGTTCAGGGAGACTGCTATTGGCAGACCGATTCTGATAAGGATTTTCAACCAGCAACTTTAAAAATTGGTTGGCGCACAGAAGGACGAGGTACTCAGGAAAAGATGGAACTGTTTTCTCAGCAAATACGATTGGCTTCCTTAGTTCCCGTGCCGTTTGAATACGAAATTCCCCTTAGCGCGCCCCTTTCCTATGACGGTGAATTGATTCGGATTATTTGGGAAGTAATGGTGAAATCAAAACAGGGATTTTTTGCTGAAAAACAACAGGATAAAGCAATTATTCGCGTAGTTAGTCGTTTGGCAAAACCATGAATGTTTATAGTCTTGATCCCTATCATTCTTTCGGTTTAAAGCGAAACCCTTTTTTCGCACCCCAGGATTTACAGATTAAGGGCGATCGCTGGCTAGATTTTGGCTATTCCCAGGCAGTTAGTCCTGGGCAACGACTTTTTGTGCAATTTTTGGGAGAAAAGGGCGCGGGCAAAACCTCCCATCTTTTGCATTGGCAACAACAAACGCGCGGTCACTATTTCTATCAGGCTCCTTGGCAATGGCAAACTTTTCCTCCATATCAACCTGATCCCACAGGGAGCGCGATCGCCTATTGGGATGAAGCCAATCGTATTCCCTGGCCGACTCTAATTTGGGCCTTAAAAAAAGCTTATAAATTGCGTTTAACCATTGTGGTGGGAAGTCATCAAAATTTAGCTCCCTTAGCCCGTTTAGTTGGTTATCAAACGAAAACCATTGATCTCGATCATCTAACCCTGCCCAGGCTCAAATGCTGGATTAATCAACACTTTTTTTCAGAATTACTCCCAGAGCGATCGCCAGAACAGAATTTAGCCTTTGAACAACTTCAAAATAAATTGACCGATCAATTTTTATTAACAATTCTTCAGGAGTCGGAAGGCTCTTGGCGAAGAACAGCCACCATTCTCCATCGTTGGTTAGCACAGCAGGTTAAAACTTTTTAGCTGATTTGCAAGAGTTAAATGCGATCGCCGTCCCAAGTAGTCAATCTGCGATCGCCAAGAACAGATGAGAATCATCATCTCAAGTTGCCAAAATTTGTTACAAAATGATACAGTCTCGTTAAGCTTAACCTTATAGTAATCTTTATTGACCTTGCCAAATCATGCCGAATCTAGAACTTACTAACCGCTCGAATACGGTCACGTTCCCTAATTTAACTTCCTTAGAAAAAACCTTAGCCCCCAGAGATACTTTTATTAATCGCCACATTGGCCCCAATCAAGCAGAAATTGCCAAAATGCTGGATTTATTGGGAATCAGTACCCTAGAAGATTTTATTGCCAAAACCGTTCCCCCCGCCATCCGATTACAAAATTCTTTACAACTTCCCCCTGCCCAAAGCGAATACGCGGCTCTTGCCCAATTAAAGTCGATCGCCTCTAAAAATCAGGTTTTTCGTTCCTATATCGGCATGGGCTACTACGACACCATTACGCCCCCCGTTATTCAGCGCAATATTCTCGAAAATCCTGGTTGGTACACGGCTTACACTCCCTATCAAGCAGAAATTGCCCAGGGAAGATTAGAAGCGTTGTTAAATTTCCAGACCATGATTATTGAGTTAACGGGTCTAGAAATCGCCAATTCATCCCTGCTTGATGAAGGAACCGCCGCCGCCGAAGCCATGGCCATGAGCTATGGGGTTTGTAAAAATAAAGCTAATGCGTTTTTTGTTTCGAGTCAATGTCATCCCCAAACCATTGAAGTAGTGAAAACCCGTGCGATTCCTTTGGGAATTGAAATTATTGTGGGTGATCATCATCAATTCGAGTTTGATACGCCGATTTTTGGCGCATTATTGCAATATCCTGCTACCGATGGAGTGATTTACGATTATCGATATTTTATTAATAAAGCCCATGAATCGGGAACTCTGGTCACTCTAGCGGCTGATCCCCTGAGTTTGGCTTTACTAACTTCCCCTGGAGAATTGGGTGCAGATATCGCGATCGGCAGTACCCAACGGTTTGGCGTTCCACTCGGTTTTGGCGGCCCCCATGCGGCCTATTTTGCGACGAAAGAAGCTTATAAAAGGCAAATTCCAGGTCGGATTGTCGGTGTTTCTAAAGATAGTCACGGTAAACCTGCGTTACGTCTAGCATTGCAAACCCGTGAACAACATATTCGTCGGGAAAAAGCAACCAGTAATATTTGTACGGCTCAGGTTTTGTTGGCAGTGATTGCATCTATGTACGGAGCCTATCATGGGGCTGAAGGTTTGAAAAATATTGCACTCCGCATTCATCAGTTGACAGTTCTCTTGGCAGAAGGGCTAAAACAGCTTAATTATTCAATTGGTAATGATCCTGTTTTTGATACCTTACGAGTTGGGGTAGGTGGTAGTAGTGCGATCGCATTGATCAAAGCGGCAGAAGCTCGTTGTATCAACTTGCGATTACTCGATGAAGGTTCGGTGGGCATCAGTTTAGATGAAACGGCAACCATTCAAGACTTGATTGATCTCTGGCAAATCTTTTCGGCGAAAGAAGAATTACCCTTCACAGTAGAAGATTTACTCAAAACCGCAAAATTTGATTTTCCTGATAATTTAGCCCGTCAAAGTGCCTATTTAACCGATCCTGTTTTCAATAAATATCATTCCGAACATGAGTTATTGCGCTATTTGCATCAACTCGAAAGCAAGGATTTAGCCCTCAATACTTCCATGATTCCTTTGGGATCTTGCACGATGAAATTGAATGCGGCAGCGGAAATGATGCCCGTTACCTGGCCCGAATTCGGTAAAATTCATCCCTTCGCACCATTGGGTCAAACGGAAGGTTATCAAATCTTGTTTGAACAATTGGAAAACTGGTTAGGGGAAATTACAGGGTTTGACGGTGTTTCTCTCCAACCTAATGCGGGTTCCCAGGGTGAATATGCGGGTTTACAGGTGATCCGTCAGTACCATCTCAGTCGCGGAGACTCTAACCGTAATATTTGTCTCATTCCAGAATCGGCACATGGAACTAACCCCGCCAGTGCAGTGATGTGTGGCATGAAAGTGGTTCCTGTTAAATGTGATGGAGACGGCAATATTGATGTCGCTGATTTGACTCAAAAAGCTGAAAAATATCAAGACACTCTTGCGGCTTTGATGGTGACTTATCCTTCCACGCATGGCGTTTTTGAAGAAGGCATTACAGAGATCTGTCAAATCATTCATACTTATGGTGGGCAAGTTTACATGGACGGCGCGAACATGAATGCTCAGGTGGGCTTGTGTCGTCCCGCCGATTTTGGTGCCGATGTCTGCCATTTGAATCTCCATAAAACTTTTTGTATTCCTCACGGTGGCGGTGGGCCAGGCATGGGGCCGATTGGGGTTAAAGCTCATTTAATTCCGTTTTTACCGAGTGTTATCCCCCCTAACCCCCCTTTGAAAGAGGGGAACCAGAGTGAATCTATTGGTTTGATTTCGGCGGCTCCCTATGGTAGTGCGAGTATTTTGGTGATTTCTTGGATGTATATCGCCATGATGGGATCTGAAGGCTTAACTCAGGCTACGAAAATTGCGATTCTTAATGCGAATTACATGGCTCGTCGTTTAGAGGCTTATTATCCTATTCTCTTTAAAGGCAGTAATGGTTTAGTTGCTCATGAGTGCGTCATTGATTTACACCCGTTAAAAAAATCGGCAGCTATTGAAGTGGATGATGTAGCCAAACGTCTGATGGATTTTGGTTTCCATGCGCCAACGGTTTCCTGGCCAGTGCCTGGCACGATGATGGTAGAACCAACGGAAAGCGAATCTTTAGAGGAGTTAGACCGTTTCTGTGATGCCATGATTGCTATTTATCAAGAAGCAGAGGCGATCGCCCAAGGAACCATCGCTCCCCTAAATAATCCCCTGAAAAATGCACCTCATACCGCCGAAAGTTTACTCATTGGTGAATGGGATCGTCCCTATTCCCGTGAACAAGCGGCCTATCCTGCACCTTGGACAAAGGTTCACAAGTTTTGGCCGAGTGTGGGACGGGTTGATAATGCCTATGGGGATAGAAATTTGGTTTGTTCCTGTGAGGGAATGGATGCCTATAAAGAGGGTTAGGCATTCGCTTGTTTCATTACAGGGGATATTTCTCCCCTGACTAGGAATTAATCTAGAAAACGATAAAAGCGTTAACATTTTTCCAAGATTCTGCTAGGGTAGGATGATAACGGCGTAGCCGCTTATCTGGAAAATCAAATGTGCGATTCGTTTAACGCCGCGCGACCTGAAATGGTCGTTTAGTATGGGAAGCCTACTTCCATAGAGGATTCATACCCTCTACCCCTGCGTAAAAGACTAATATTAGT
>JANNLO010000009.1:0-1695 GCA_031396835.1 Snowella sp. SOY_38_metabat_116 | reverse complement strand
ATCACGGCGGTCTGTGGGCTGTTCCCAATGGGCGTGGCTAGTGCGGGGCAGTTTATCACGCAGAGATTTCCCCATTTCGATGCGTTCCGTCCGAGAGCGAAATTGAGATTGAGAAGCGGCACGAATGGATGTTTTTGATTCGTTGTTCATGATGCAATCCCTCATTGATTAATACGATGTCATTTTCCAAAGAACTGAGAGTTTCTTGCCTTTTTTCCAAGGGCTACCGACTAAATTCCCAGATTTTGATCGTTTTATCCTCGCCACCACCATACAGATACTTCCCATCGGGACTGAAGGCAACGGCAAGAACCCATCCTTTCTGGGCGCTCAGGGTTTTCAGGAGTTTGCCGCTCCCAATATCGAACAACATAACCGTTCCCTCTTTATTCGCAGTGGCCACTTGGCGACCGTCTGGAGAAATCGCGATCGCATTAATATCGAGATTCGGCCCTTTCTTGCTCCATAGCTCTTTTCCACTAGCAATATCCCAAACCTTGACATAATTTCTTACCGCCGTCACCAGTTTTTTGTTATCAGGGGTGATGGCCAAACCATAGATATTCGGTTGTTGAGGATAGGTTTTCAGCAATTTTAGGGTAGCAGTACTCCAGAACTTGATATAGCGATAATCCCCAACCGATCCCGTCACAAAGGATTGACCATCGGGACTGAACGTTACCTCCGTTACTGGCCCGATTTCTTCCCCGATAGTTTGAATAAGATTGCCGTTTTCCAAATTCCAGACTCGGATGGTGCGGTCTTCTCCACTGGTACTGACTAAAGTTTTGCTGTCGGGACTAATGGCCAGCGCACTAACTTTCCCGACATGACCTTGTAGGTTCATCTGTGATTCTCCGTTACTCAAACCGAAAACGCCAATATCCTTATTTTGAGCGGCAGCAAAAACTTTTCCATTAGGGCTAATGGCCAAATTTGAGAAATCGTTGAGATTAAAATTGGCTGAATATTCAGGTTGTTGATTACTGAGGTTAACGGCTGAGATGGTTCCATTTCCTCCCGCAACAAGAAGGGTCTTCCCATCAGGACTGAGAGCTAAGGCAATAATACTTCCATTAAATCCCTTCAATTCGGTAACGGTCATTTGTCCTTGGGAAGACTGAGCAATAAGTTGATGGGGCGTGTTCTCCGCGATCGCTGTCCTAATGATGAGAGGAGCCACATTCGCGATCACGGTAACTAGAGCAGATCCTACCAGTAAGCGAATAAGAGATTTTTTAAACATAAATTTTATTTGAACTTTATACATTCATTATCGAACTCTATCCACTATCAGGAGTGAAAATTGACAATTCTTTAATTACTAGCGAGAAAATAAGCAGCAATTCTCCCTGATTTACAGATTTTTCCATCACCACGGTGCTGTGGGTTGTCTATTGTTGCGATCGCCTATTAGAGTTGGAAACAATTCTAATGGCATTAACACTTTAGAAAAAAATATCCCCGACATTGCTATCAGGGATTATTGACTAAAATAATGGCTTATAGCCTTTGGATTCGTTTAGTTTCCAAAGATTAATTCTAAATCTTTCTTTACTGACGATTTTCAGTAAAGCATGAAGATGTTTACAGTTAAATTCGATAATTTCACCATCATTTAACTTAAACTCTTTTGGCTCTCCACTTTGCCGATTAAAGTCATAACCGAAGATAGCTTCTCCAAGATTAATAGTT
>JANNLO010000198.1:0-3000 GCA_031396835.1 Snowella sp. SOY_38_metabat_116 | reverse complement strand
GGAGACGGAAGGGGTTCAGGTGATTAAAACGAAAATAGTGGCGTTACAGGAGTCTGGGACAGTAGAGGCGGATATTTACGATCAGCTTTATCGTTTTTTCTCGCGGTATTACGACAATGGCGATTTTATTTCCCAGCGTTATTATGCCAGGGAAACGGCGGGCAAGGCGGCTCCCTATGCGATTCCCTACGGTGGCGAGGAGGTGAAGCTCCATTGGGCCAATGCGGATCAGTTTTATATCAAGACGGCGGAGTATTTTAATCGCTATACGGTCAATTTACGGGAAGCGGCGGAGGTTAAGGCGAATCAGGGTTCGTTGCCGTTGGCATTGGATGAAAAACCTTTAAAGGTGACGTTTGCTATTGGGTTGGCTTCGGAAGGGGAGCATGGCAATGTGAAGGCGGGGGATAATACGAAGCGTTTTTTCTTGATTGATGACAATAATCCTGTTGAGTTGACGGAATCGGGGGAGTTATTAATTAATTTTGTGTATCGGGCTGATCCTGAGAAGGGGTCAACAACGGAGGGGAAATGGCGATCGCTGCGTAATCAAGAATCCTGCGATCGCGTTTTGGCTGAGTTGGAGGGTTTATCTCAAGAGTTTTTGGCGGTGTTGAAAATTCCTGCCCCAACGGATAAGGATAAAAATCGGCCTTTATTGGCGAAATATATTAATCAATATACGGCTCGCAATACGATGGATTATTTTATTCATAAGGATTTGGGGTCTTTTTTGCGGCGGGAGTTGGATTTTTATATCAAGAATGAGGTGATGCGGTTAGATGATATTGAAAATGCGGATGTGCCAACGGTTGAAAGTTATCTGGGTAAGATCAAGGTTTTGCGGCAAATTTCCCATCAATTGATAGAATTTTTGGCACAATTGGAGGATTTTCAGAAGAAGTTATGGTTAAAGAAGAAGTTTGTTACGGAAACCAATTATTGCATAACTTTAGACCGCATTAGTGAGGATTTTTATGCTGAGATTGCGGCGAATGAGTCCCAACGTTTGGAGTGGGTGAGTTTGTTTGCGATCGCGGAAATTAAGGCAAGTAATGGGGATTTATTAAGTGCGGGGGCTGTGGTTTATTCGGAGCCGTTGACGGTGGAGTTTTTGCAACAAAATCGGTTTTTGGTGTTGGATACGCGATTTTTTAATGAGGATTTTAAGGCGAGGTTATTGGCAACGTTTGAGGATTTGGATGATCAATGTGATGGTTTATTGATTCATTCGGAAAATTTTCAGGCGTTGAATTTGTTGCAGGAACGGTATCGGGAACAGGTGAAGTGTGTTTATATTGATCCGCCGTATAATACAGACGCTTCTGCAATAATTTATAAAAATGATTATAAAAATTCTTCATGGATGAGTCTAATTGAAAATAGATTACAACTAGTATCATTCCTATTATCTAAGATTGGAATTATCTGTTTTGCTATTGACGATGAACAAGTATCAGAAGCAAGAAATATACTTAAAAATATTTTCGTTAAAGAGATTGGTATTGCATCTGTTAGAGCTAATCCTCAAAGTCGAAAAACAAAAGGAAAATTCTCTCCTATTCATGAATATGCGTTATTTTTTGGAAAAACAGCCGAATCAATTCCAGGTAGTTTAGAAGCTACAGAGAAAAAAATGGCTCGTTATCCTCTTCAAGATGATAAAGGGCGATTTTCATGGATGAATTTTATAAGAACTGGTAACAATGATAAAAGAACAGATCGTCCTAAACTTTACTACCCAATTTTTGTTGACAATAATGACAATATTCGTATTCCTAAAATTATTTGGTCAGATAAAGCTGGTGAATATATTCTTCAAGAAAAACCCAACGATAAAGAAACAGTAATATATCCAATAGTTGAAAATAATGGTACAGTTGTAGAAAAAAATTGGCATAGAGGGCATAGTAGAATTTTGTCTGAACCTAATGAATATAGAGTAAGGAGAGATTCCAAAGGAAAAATTAATATAGATTTTAAAACAAGAATGGATGAAGTTGCCACACCTGTTACATGGTGGGATCATAATGAATACGCTTCTTCAAACTATGGGGCTTCAGAATTAAAAGAGTTATTTGAAAATAAGCCATTTGATTTTGCTAAGGCAAAAAAGTTAGTTGAAGACTGTATAAGAGCTTCTGGTGGTGATGACAAAGATTTTATTATTGACTTCTTCGGTGGTTCAGGTACTACTGGAGAAGCGGTTATCAACATTAATAGAAAAGATGAAATTAATCTTAAATATATCTTAGTAGAAATGGGTGATTATTTTGATACCGTCCTTAAACCTCGTATCGCCAAAGTTATCTACTGCCAAAACTGGAAAGATGGCAAACCGACAGAACGAAATAGCGGAATTTCCCATTGCTTTAAATATATTCGCCTCGAATCCTACGAAGACACCTTAAATAACTTACGCCTAGATCATAATTCCCAACGCTATAAAACCCTCCAAAAAAACAACGAATTTCGCCAGGACTATATGCTCCACTACTGGCTAGAAATCGAAACCAGAGGCAGTCAATCCCTGTTAAATATAGATAACTTTGCCCAACCCAATGCGTATAAACTCAACCTTAAAATTCCTGGTAGCGATCAATATCAACAACAAACCATAGACCTGATTGAAACCTTTAATTATTTAATTGGACTAAGGGTTAAACAGATAGATGCACCCCAACACTTTAACGCCCAATTTAAACGAGAAATTGATCCCGAACTGCCAGAAAATCAACAAACCAAACTGATTTTAGACGGTAAACTGCAAAGCGATCCTAACGGTCAATGGTGGTTCCGAAAAATCGAAGGAACCGTTCCCCAAAATCCCTACGATCCCAATAATGGACTAACCGAAAATGTCCTAATTGTGTGGCGTAACTTGAGCGATGACCTCGAAAAAGATAACACCCTACTCGAACAATGGTTCCTCAAAAATCGCATTAATCCCAAAGACTTTGAATACGACACCATCTATGTCAACGGTTCCAATACCCTACC
>JANNLO010000005.1:0-8338 GCA_031396835.1 Snowella sp. SOY_38_metabat_116 | reverse complement strand
CCTTCATGCAGATATTTGATCGCTTTCAGTCGCTTTCTTATATATTCCTGCTGATATTTGTAAAATAATTTTTCCCATTCTTCTGTGTCAAATCTTATTGCTTTAATTGTTCTGCTCTATTCATGAGTTCTTCTCCTATTTAAGTATAATTCTACACTGGGAAGGGAGTAAGGAAAAACTTTAATTTAATTTTGAGCGAATCTTGTCTCAATTGATCAGAATTTAACTTAAAATTAAGCAGAAATGTAGATCATTAAAATTCATCAAAACATCTAAAAAAAGGAGAAAAACAATGGCAAAAGCAATCTGGAATGGTGTCATTTTAGCTGAAAGCGATCGCGGAGAAGTTATTGAAGGAAATTATTATTTTCCCCCAGATTCCATCAATCAAGACTATTTCAAAGCTAGTAACACTCACACAACTTGTCCTTGGAAAGGTGAAGCCAGCTATTACACAATTGTGGTTAATGGGCAAGAAAATAAAGATGCTGCTTGGTATTATCCCACTCCTAAGGAAAAAGTCCAAAATATTCAAAACTATGTGGCTTTTTGGCGGGGTGTTAAAGTCGAAAAATGATCCGAATTTAATGCTAAAAGTTTAAGTGAAAAAATTGAGAAGCTTTTGATTTTTAGGTTTTAAATTATTAACTCTAATTATCTAAAGCTAATCATAATTATAGGATTAAAACGATGCTCGATTGTTGCATGAAATAAAGACAGGCGTTAGATTTTAGTGCTGAGAAAAATCAAAAATAATCTTAATTTTTAGATAAATTACTTCGGCTGATCAACGGCGAAAGGTATGCAATTAAAGCTCCTACTATAAATCCCATTAAATTTCGTAATAAAGGTAGCCAATCGCTGGTACGAGTGACAACTGGGCCAACTCCAAAAGAAATCACTAAAATTCCCCACAATGGTGAAAGCAACAAAACCCACTGCCAAGCGAATATTTGACCTTCTTTGCGCGGAATACCTGCAAAACCAACAATAATACCGCCCAAAATAGAAGTTGCCAGGGTGAAAACCCATTGTTCATTTGGTAATCCAGGGACGACTAAACAACCATTTTCTTTGACCAAACAACCTTTTACGGTTTCTAAAGCTTGGGTGATAGCGCGATTTTCTCCATTTTCACGGACATAATAAATATTCCCAAAACGAGCCTGAAGTTCAATCCAAAAAGTACGCGGCATTAGTTCATAAACTGCATCGCCAATACTAAAGGCCAAAATATTTCCGCCTCTTGCATCCGCAACTAAGAGAATACTTTTATCATCCAATCCCCAAAATTTAATCACGGCTCGACCAGGGCTGCGGTCATATTGGGTCAAAACTCTTAATTTCCAGCCTGTTTCTGCTTCAAACGTGTTTATGTCTTGAATAAGTGCATCTTCTTGCGTTTGGGGTAAAAAATTAGCTAAATCCACAATAGGAGTGACTGTATTGGGCAGAAGTTCAGGATTATTCACGGCGATCGCAGAAGTTGGAAAAGCGATGCTAATCATGACACTCAGACAACAAACGAGAATTCCCCGCAAACACCGTCGAAGACCAGGCTTATTCATAAAGGCAATCAATTTAATGAGTAAATTTTCAGTTTTGTTACAATTCTTTACTTTATTCTAAGGGATTTGGTCTGAAAAACTCAAGAAAGTGAGTTCTAATCCGCTTGATTTTTTGGAAAAGATCGGGAAAAGCTATTGTTCTGCAAAGGATAATTTTGCCAAGTTTGCCAAGCGGCCTTAAAGCCTGCCGTAAAACGACGAGTTCCCATTTGCACTTTCTCAGCTTGTTCTTTTGCCTCTGTCAATGTTTGGTCAACTGTTTGGATAATCTCGGTTACGTTTTGAACACCGTCATTGAGATCATCTGTTAATTCACTAATTTCTAAACCAGTTAAGCGAATGGCTTCGAGAGTTGGCGGAAATTCGCGACTGAGGCTATCAAACAATTTTTCGGCACTACGAGCGGCTCTACCCAATTCTTGGAGTGCGGGTAATGCTGTGATTAAAACTGCCGTTAAGCTCACAGAAACTAATAATAAAGAAAGTCCAAGCCAAAAAGTGGGATCGGTCATGGGTAAATGTTTAATTTAATAATTATCAATAACCTTGCCATTAGATTTTAGTTCCCGAATTTCAGGGGATTCGACTTTTTCTAGTTGACTTGCTTCTACTCCTGCGGCGATCGCTTCTTTTAGACGTTCTAGAGTTCCTTGCCAATTGCGTTGAGCCGATTCAGAAAGATTATCGGTTTGTAATTGCAATGTTGTCGCTAAATCTTCAGCTAACTCTGGTAGGGCATCAGCAGATTTTTTAAGAATACGCCGTGTTTCTCGCCCAGAACGAGGAGCCAAAAGTAAGCCTGTTATTGTTCCCACCAAGCCACCGACTATTATTCCCACAAATAATGATCCACCCGTATTTTTGTCAGACATTTTGCTCGCCTCAATGCTTAAAACTATTGTAAAGGAGATAAGCAAATCTGCCGAAAATCGTCACGAAATATTCTGGGTTTTAAGATTTTTAAAAGTCTGAAATTCCTTAGTAGAGAAAACTTATTTTAAATATAGAGTTAAAATTTTTAGAAAGATTGGGATTTCTTAAAATATTTTATTTGTAGTGGAACTTTTATCAATTTGCGTTTATCTTTAACGTAGTCTGTGGATTGGTGGAGCGAACTAAATAGTTGTGGTAAGTCAAGGGTGTTATGATTTGCGCCTCTCGGAATTAATTCGTCAGCGTGCCTGGATAGAAATTAATCAAAGTGCTTTGATCCATAATGTTCAACAGTTTAAAGGTTTATTGAAACCCTGTACGGATTTAATGGCAGTGGTTAAAGCTGATGCCTATGGTCATGGTGCAGTTCAAATAGCCCAAATAGTTTTGGATGCTGGGGCAAATTCGCTGGCGATCGCAACTTTAGGGGAAGGAATTGAACTCCGAGAAGCGGGAATTACGGCTCCAATTTTGATTTTAGGCGCGATTAATACTGCTGAAGAAATTCGGGCAATTACTCATTGGCAATTAGAACCAACGTTGTGTGATGAAGAACAAATAATTTTGTTTGCTCAAACCTTAAAAACATCAGGAAAAAAATTACCAGTTCACTTAAAACTAGATACGGGAATGTCTCGTTTGGGTACATCTTGGCAACAAGCAATTCAGTTTGTGCAAAAGGTAAAAAGCTTACCAAATCTGCACTTAGCCAGTATTTATTCCCATTTAGCAACGGCTGACGATCCCGATCTGTCAATTATGAATTTGCAACAAAACCGCTTTGAAAATGCGATCGCCAATATCAAAAAAAAGGGTATTAAAATTCCTAAATTACACTTAGCAAATTCTGCGGCTACCCTCAACAATCAAGGTTTTCATTATGATTTAGTTCGGGTCGGACTGGGATTATATGGACTTTATCCTGCTTCTCATTTACGCTCCCAGATTCATCTCAAACCTGTTCTTCAAGTCAAAGCAAAAATTAGTCAAATCAAAACAATTCCCGCCAACACTGGTGTGAGTTACGGACATCATTTTGTCAGCGATCGCGAAATGCGTTTAGCGATTATTGGCATTGGTTATGCTGATGGAATTCCCCGCAATTTATCTAATCTTTTAAAAGTTTTAATTCGCGGTCAATGGGTTCAGCAAATCGGTGCAATCACAATGGATCAAATGATGCTTGATGTCAGTCATTTACCGAATTTAAAAGTAGGAGAAGTTGTTACCTTAATAGGAAAAGATGGTAGTCAAGAAATTTCAGCAGATGATTGGGCTAAGATTTTACGAACAATTTCTTGGGAAATTCTTTGTGGTTTCAAGCATCGTTTACCCCGAATTATTATCTAATTTATTTCAGGAAATTTGGTAAAATAGTATTTTTTATAAACTCCAATTTTTTCTTAAACTCTAATTAGATAAATCAGTATAATTGCAACTTAAAATAAACTAAAATCACTGAATCTTTTATGATTAAACTTTTTGTATATTGTCATAGAAATAAATGAATTTAATCACGTTTGGATTTTAGAAGAAAGAAGCTTTATTATTAGATAATCGGTAAATTTTAATAAGTTGTTAATCTTTTAAACTAGATTTTCGACAAAATTGATAGCTTTCTTATTCAAAAAAATTCTCACGTTTCCTATGCGGCATCATCAAACAGTTCATCGCTTGGTTTTAGATAATGGTATCACAATAATATTTGCAGAAAATCCAGCAGCAGATCTGATTGCAGGAAAAATTTTTCTCAAAAAAGCGGGAGCCTCTTGGGATTCGCCGACAAAAGCAGGTTTATCTCATTTACTCGCTACAGTTATCAGCAAAGGAACTAAAAGCTTATCCTCCCTAGAAATTGCAGAAACCGTAGAATCTATTGGGGCAGGTTTGGGAGCCGATGCCACCAGTGATTATTGGATGATTAGCCTAAAAACTGTTTCTTCTGATTTTTCAGCAATTTTGTCATTAGTGGCTGAAATATTACAATATCCGACCTTTCCAGCAGCCGAAGTTGAATTAGAAAAGCATTTGATCCTGCAAACAATTCGTTCTCAAAAAGAGCAGCCTTTTAATGTCGCCTATAGCCAACTCAGAGAAGCAATGTATCGAGATCATCCCTATGGCGTTTCAATTTTGGGGACAGAAGCAACCGTTGCGACTTTAACACAAAAAGATTTACTGGCCTATCATCACGCCTATTTTCGCCCAGATAATCTTGTTATTAGTCTATCAGGACGGATTTCTCAGGATGAAGCTGTTAATCTAATCAAACAAGCCTTTGGAGATTGGCAAATTCCTACGCGATCTCTTTTTACGCCAACTTTACCCACCCTAACCTCTCAACCAACTCAAAGCATTACGGCTCAAGAAACACAGCAATCGATCATCATGCTGGGCTACCTCGGCGCAGGGGTGAAAAGTGATGATTATGCGAGTTTAAAATTACTCAGCACTTATTTAGGAAATGGGCTTTCTAGTCGTTTATTCGTAGAATTAAGAGAAAAACGCGGTTTAGCCTATGATGTCTCTGCTTTTTATCCAACTCGTTTAGGATGCTCTCAATTTGTCATGTATATGGGAACGGCTCCCGATAATACGGCGATCGCATTAGCAGGATTGAAAACCGAGGCAGATCGACTGAAAAATCAAATTTTGCAACCCGAAGAATTAGAAGCCGCTAAAAATAAATTATTGGGTCAATACGCCCTAGGAAAACAAACTAATGGCGAAATCGCTCAATTATTCGGTTGGTATGAAACCTTAGGATTGGGGATTGTTTTTGATAGTGAATTTCAAGAAAAAGTCGCTCAAGTTACCGCAGAAGATGCTCAACAAGTTGCCCAAAAATATTTACAGGAACCCTATTTATCTTTAGTTGGCCCTGCGATCGCTGTTGAACAATATCACTAAAAATAGCAGTAAATTAACTCTTTTTAATGATAGTTACATTGGCATTATTTAATTAAAAAATCAAGTTTGAATGGTTGAAAAATCAACTATAATCAACTTTTTTATATCCGTAGTTTTATGAATCAATGTCTTAATCCCGATTGTTTGGCCGTTAATCTTGAAACTCATCGTTTTTGTCAAAAATGTGGCCAAAAGCTCTGGCTAAAAGATCGTTACCAAGCTCTCAAACTCATTGGTCAAGGTGGTTTCGGTAAAACTTTTCTGGCGATCGACCACGATAAACCGTCTAAACCCCAATGTGTGATCAAACAATTTTTTCCTCAAGGTCAGGGAACGGGCGGATTGCAAAAGGCGGCGGAACTCTTTGCCGAAGAAGCTAAACGTTTGGATGAGTTGGGTAAGCATCCCCAAATTCCTGAATTATTGGCCTATTTTATCCATGAGGATCAGCGTCAATATTTGGTGCAGGAATATATCGCAGGTCAAAATTTGGAGCAGGAGTTAAAAAGTCAGGGAAATTTTAATCAGGACAAGATTCGCGCTTTATTGCTGGATTTGTTGTCTGTTCTCGATTTTATCCATCAGCGTCAAGTGATTCATCGAGATATTAAACCCGAAAATATTATTCGCAGAGCGCAGGACAATAAACTGGTTTTAGTGGATTTTGGGGCAGCAAAGGCGGTAACGCCCATTAATCGCTCTGTAACGGGAACGATGATTGGTTCGGCGGAGTATGTGGCTCCTGAGCAAATGAATGGAAAAGCGGTAAATGCCAGCGATTTGTATAGTTTGGGGGTGACTTGTCTTTATTTGTTGACAGGAATTTCGCCGTTTGATTTGTTTGATGTGGGGGAACATCAATGGGTTTGGCGAGATTATTTGGTTAATAATTCTATAAACAATGATCTGGGAAATATTCTGGATAAATTGGTTATTTTTGGAACTAAAAGACGGTATCAAGAAGTTAAGGATGTTTTAGGCGATTTAGAATTAAAAACAGTCACTTCTAAAACGGTGACTCAAATTCAAGTTCCAACTCCAATTATTACCACTCCTCAAGCTCTGATTGAAACTCTTCCTGGTGGCATCAAATTAGAAATGGTAATGTTACCCGCAGGTAGTTTTACGATGGGGTCACATGAATATGATAGTGAAAAACCCAAACATCAAGTAACCCTTAAGCAATTTGCGATCGCAAAATATCCCGTTACCCAAGAACAATATAAAGCAGTTATGGGTAATAATCCATCAAGATTTAAAGATAATCCTAAAAATCCTGTTGAAAGTGTCAGTTGGGATGATGCTCAAGAGTTTTGTAAAAAGTTAAACCAACAAACAGGCAAAAAATACAGATTACCCAGTGAAGCGGAATGGGAATATGCCTGTCGAGCAGGAAGCCAAACCCGTTATTTTTTCGGAGATAATGAAAAGCAATTAGGTGAATATGCTTGGTACGACGAAAATTCAGGTTTAAAAACCCATTCAGTCGGGCAGAAAAAGCCTAATAACTGGGGATTATTTGATATGAGTGGAAACGTGTGGGAATGGTGCGAAGACCCTTGGCATGAAAACTACTATAAAAACGCGCCAACCGATGGACGTAGTTGGAATCATAATCATTCTCAAAGTAGTTCAAGAATTCTGCGCGGTGGTTCTTGGTTCGACCTTTCGTGGGGCTGTCGTTCGGCCTTTCGGTTCAGGTACAATGCGGTTGATCGGTACGGCTTCATCGGTTTTCGGCTTGCTCTTTGCTCTTTCTAGGATTCCTTACCCTTTGCCCTTTTACTCTTTTTCCCTCTGCAAACCTAACTCCGCCGTTTGGCGGATCGATTTTTTTTCTCGTAGGGACACAACACTGTTATGTCCTCAACCTATGTCTTCAACAAAAAACCCAAACCAATAATATAAATCAGGAAATATGATTTAACCATTCCGAATTTTTTATTGCCCATGAAGATTAGGGCATAATAGTATTATGTTTCTACGGAAAATATGAAGATTAAGACATAATAGTATTCATTGGTATCAACTTACTTAGATGTCGCCTTTGAACAGTTTGTAAGCATCCTTAAGTGGGTTGTTTGGAGAACAATGTCTAGCCAAGAGTCTTGAGTGCGAACTTAAGAATTCCCCGTTAGATTGTATCGGTAATTAACGGTGGGAGTCTTTCAAAAAAAAGATGAAGGTCAAAAATTCCCCAAATAACACAGGGCCAACCGCCGTTTTAGACTCCCCTCAAAAAACAGCAGGACTACGGACAAATCATGTTAGGATCGTTCTTAATCGACTGATTTGTTATATTTGTCTGTTAAAAAGGGAACTCAAACAATGGAAATTACTTTATTATTGGCTAAATTGCCTGAAGCCTACCAGATTTTCGATCCTCTCGTGGATGTTCTGCCAGTTATTCCTGTCTTCTTTCTTTTACTAGCATTTGTTTGGCAGGCTGCTGTTGGTTTTAAATAAATGATAATTTTTGGCAAACTTGGGCATCTTTAGAAGGTGCCTTTTTGATTTTTTAAATAACTTTAGTCGAACTTTTCGATCTTAATTTGATCGAGATTGTTGATAATAACATCTGCTTTTTGTAGATGAGTTTTTGTCCCTTTGCCCCAACAAATTCTGATCGCAGATTCAAGCCCTATCCTTCCCTCAACTTGAGGCTTTGGGTGAGGTATTCTTGGATTTTACGACACCCGACGATTTGTCTGAATGGATACGATTTCTCTTAAGCTTAGATCGTGGGGCGATCGCACTAAGAAAAAGGAAATTATGCAATTTTTTTGTGGCTCAATAGGTGTTTCGGGGAGTTAAGCAAGTAGATTTTGTAACAAAGAACTCAACAAGGCTTTGCCACGCTTTTTTGAATTATGGACAAACTCAAAGAAACCCAGATATAAAGGCAGTTTTTCCTGAGAAATTCCCCG
>JANNLO010000284.1:0-5540 GCA_031396835.1 Snowella sp. SOY_38_metabat_116 | reverse complement strand
ATACAAATAGTGCTGACATCGGGACGAATTTGATTCATGGTATCAAAAATGCCCAATCCTGCCGAAACTGACCCGCCTGGAGAGTTGATATAGAGATAAATATCTTTTTCGGGGTCTTCTGATTCGAGGAATAGGAGTTGCGCCACGACCAGGTTGGCATTCTCATCCCGCACTTCTTGCCCTAAAAAGACAATCCGTTCCCGCAACAGACGAGAGTAAATATCAAAGGCGCGATCGCCGCGACCAGAAGTTTCAATAACGGTAGGAATCATGGAGAGTCAATTTTATCCAATCGGGTTTTACTGATTGTGCCACATTCTTTGGACGTACTGCTACTTTTGCTAATAAGATGATTGACTGAAACGCGATCGCGGTCAATTTCAACAAATTACTTCAATCCATACCACTGTATGTAAAAAAAGCAATATCTAATGAAGAAAAAACATTTAATCTGGTTTTTTGTTGTTAAATATACAACTCTTTACACAGAACAATACCAATGTTAAAAAGTTATGAGATGACTGAAAGCTGAAACTCAACAGTTTTTTATTCTCAATATTTCCCTTAATGATTTCAAAAAGCTAAACGAAATAATCTATGAGCAATCTTTCTAGACGTAAATTTATTGTAACTGCTGCTATCACGGCGGCTGGAACGGCAATTTTGCATGGTTGCGGTGCTTCTACGACAACTCCAAATGCCACAACTTCCCCTGCAACTGGTGCTAGTCCTGCAACTACGGGAGAAACTCCTGAAGTAACCTCTGCAAAATTAGGTTTTATTGCCCTCACTGACTCAGCCCCTTTGATTATTGCCAAAGAAAAAGGTTTATTTGACAAATACGGCATGACAGGCGTTGAAGTCTTAAAACAAGCATCTTGGCCCGTCACTCGCGATAATTTGGAATTAGGTTCGGATGGGGGTGGTATTGATGGCGCGCATATTCTTAGCCCCATGCCTTATTTCATGTCATTAGGAACTATCACGAAAACCAAGCAGCCTGTGCCGATGTATATTTTGGCTAGGTTAAATACTAATGGTCAGGCAATTTCTGTTGCTAATGATTACAAAGATCTTAAAGTTGCTCTAGACAGTAAGGCCTTAAAAGCAAATTTTGATAAAATGAAGGCTGCTGGAAAAGAAAGTAAAGTTGCTGTTACCTTTCCAGGTGGAACCCATGACTTGTGGATGCGTTATTGGTTAGCAGCAGGAGGAATTAATCCAGGGAAAGATGTTTCTGTTATTCCCGTACCGCCGCCCCAAATGGTTGCCAATATGAAAGTGGGAAATATGTCCGCTTTTTGTGTGGGAGAACCCTGGAATGCTCAATTAGTCAATCAAAAATTAGGCTATTCGGCTTTGATTACAGGAGAATTATGGAAAGATCATCCTGAAAAAGCTTTCTCTATGCGCAAAGATTGGGTTGATAAGAATCCTAAAGCGGCTAAAGCAGTTTTAATGGCTATTTTGGAAGCGCAACAATGGTGTGATAAACCCGAGAATAAAGAAGAAATGGTGAAAATTATTTCTGGTCGTCAATACCTGAAAGTTCCTCCCGAAGATATTTTAGGACGTTTACAAGGCAAAGTTGATTTTGGCGATGGTCGTACTATTGACAATCCAGATTTAGCGATGAAATTTTGGACTGATAATGCGTCTTATCCCTACAAAAGTCATGATTTATGGTTCTTAACTGAAGATATTCGCTGGGGTTATATTCCCGAAAAAACGGACACGAAAAAGATTATTAATGAAGTGAATCGAGAAGATCTTTGGAAAGAAGCGGCTCAAGCTTTGGGTGTTCCTGCGGCTCAGATTCCCACAAGTTCTTCTCGTGGCATAGAAACCTTCTTTGATGGTGTAAAATTTGATCCAGAAAATCCTAAAGCTTATTTAGACGGTTTAAAAATTAAATCCATGAAAGCTTAAAAAGTGCGAGAAATCCCCCAATTTAACTAGACAAAAGGGGGACTATTGTTTTTTTTAAGAATAACTTCAAAATGTTGATTGCTACTTTTTAATAATCACTGTTTAAATGGTATATTTAAATACAATTAATTTAGGTTTTTGAGGTTTAATTAACTTTCTATTACCTTTTGTTATCAGAATTTCACAAACTTCTATAAATAAAATACCCACAACTTCTAAAAATGGCAAATTCTAGTTTATCTCAGCGAAGTTCTCAGAAAAATCCTTTAGCTTTTTTGACTAATTCTAAAAAATTAATGCGCCCCCTGGTTGCGTTGATCGTTCTATTAGTTATTTGGCAAATTCTTTGTTCAGGAGACAAACCGAATTTACCCAGTCCGTTAACCGTGATCAAAGAAACTTGGAATCCTTTAATTATTAATCCTTTTTTTGATAATGGCGGCACAGATAAAGGGCTAGGATTACAAATTTTAGCGAGTCTCGGACGGGTTGCCGTTGGCTTTACTCTCTCGACCATTTTTGGGATTGGTTTAGGCATTTTAATTGGCAGTAGTCGCTTAATGTACGATGCTTTAGACCCGATTTTTCAGGTATTAAGAACAATTCCTCCTTTGGCTTGGTTGCCGATCGCCTTGGCTGCCCTAAGAGAAAGTGAACCGTCGGCAATTTTCGTGATTTTTATTACCGCAATCTGGCCAATTATTATTAATACGACCGTCGGCGTTCAACAAGTTCCCCAAGATTATCGCAATGTTTCTCGTGTTTTACAGTTATCTAAAATGGAATATTTCTTTAATATTCTATTTCCTGCGGCTGTTCCTTATATTTTCACAGGATTACGCATTGGTATTGGACTTTCTTGGTTAGCAATTGTCGCAGCAGAAATGTTAGTTGGAGGCGTGGGAATTGGTTTCTTTATTTGGGATGCCTATAATAGTTCTCGTATGAGTGAAATCATTCTTGCCCTAGTCTATGTCGGAGTTGTGGGATTAATTTTAGACCGTCTGGTAGCTTTTGTTGCCAGTCTGTTAGTTCCTGCTGAACAAAAATAATCGCTGTTATCAAAAATTAGTTTTCTTTTGTTTTAAAAAGTTGAAAATTCTAATAATATGAATACAAAAGCAACTTATTAAAATCTTAAACTTATAGAATTTCTGATTTTTTCAAAGTCTTAAATTCGTCTTCTAAATCTAGCAATCTCCCACAATATTGACTTTAAAATCTTAATTCTCATGGCTGCTTCTTACTGCAAAATCGTAACTCCCATGTCATCTTTTATTGAAATTGACCATGTTGATCGCATTTTTCCCCTACCCAACGGCGATCGCTATATTGCGCTTAAAAATATTGAATTAAAGATCGCTGCGGGAGAATTTATTTCCCTCATTGGTCACTCTGGCTGTGGTAAATCCACGTTATTAAACATGGTGTCTGGGCTAGATAAACCGACTTTTGGCGGGGTGATTATGGAAGGGCGAGAAATCCAAGGGCCAGATCCCGAACGGATGGTTGTTTTTCAAAATTATTCCCTTTTGCCCTGGTTAACTGTCCGACAAAATGTTGGTTTAGCCGTTAATCGAGTTTTACGAAATTTACCAAAAGCAGAACGAGAAAAGATTATTGACGACAATATTGCCATGGTTGGGCTACAAAAAGCCTCCCACAAACTCCCTGGCCAATTATCGGGCGGAATGAAGCAACGAGTCGCGATCGCGCGTGCCTTGTCGATCAAACCCAAAGTTTTGCTTTTAGATGAACCTTTTGGAGCTTTGGATGCTTTAACACGGGGTAATTTACAGCAACGATTGATGGAAATCGTGCAAGAAAGCCAAGTTACCTGCATTATGGTCACTCATGATGTGGATGAGGCCTTATTGTTATCTGATCGCATCGTCATGTTAACCACTGGCCCCGAAGCTCATATCGGTCAAATTCTAGAAGTTCCCATTCCCCGTCCCCGCCAACGCTTGGAAGTCGTTAATCATCCTAGTTACTATGCTCTGCGCAGTGAGATGGTTTATTTTCTCAATCAACAGAAACGGGCCAAGAAAGTGGGTAAAGTTCCTTACTCGCCGATGATAATGACGGGTAATGGTTTAGAAAAAATCAATCTTAATATTGGCTTTATCCCTCTCACCGATTGCGCGCCCTTGGTTGTGGCTCAAGAAAAAGGCTTTTTCCAAGAATACGGTCTTGAAGCAGTACAGTTAACTCGTGAACCTAGTTGGCAAGCGATCGCTGATGGCATTCGAGAAAATCGCTTAGATGCGGCTCAAATGGTGGCAGGAATGCCCTTAGCTCTCACCTTAGGAATGGGCGGTAAATTGCCATTACCGATTATTACGGCGATGGTGATGAGTCGAAATGGGAATGCAATCACTCTAAGTAAAAAATTTGCCAAGGCAGGTGTCAAATCCCTAGCAGATCTAAAATCTCAATTCGCTGAAACGCCCGATCAGCTTCATACTCTGGGTATGGTACATCCTGCTTCCATGCAAAATTTATTACTGCGTTATTGGTTAGCATCAGGGGGAATTGATCCCGAACAAGATGTAAATCTGATGCGTATTCCGCCTGCTCAAATGGTTTCTAATCTAAAAGCTGGCAATATTGACGGTTACTGTGTGGGGGAACCTTGGAACTCTAGAGCCGTTTATGAAGACTTGGGCTATGTTATCGCCACTGATCTTGATATTTGGGATGGTCATCCTGAAAAAGTTTTGGGAGTACGAGAAGATTGGGTTAGTCAATATCCTGAAACTCATTTGGCTCTCGTTAAAGCCTTATTAAAAGCCTGCGAATATTGCGATGATCGCCGTAATCGAGAAGAAATCTTGGGCTATCTCTGTCAGCCAAAATATGTGGGAACATTGACCGAATATACGCGACAAGGTTTCCTTGATCCCTACAATCGCGGCGATGGTTCAGAACCTGAAATGCTGTTACGTTTTAATCAATTTTATGTGGAACAGGCGAATTATCCCTCCCGTAGCGAAGGTTTGTGGACATTAACACAGTTGGCTCGCTGGGGTTATACTCCCTTTCCGAAAAACTGGGTAGAAATCCTAGAACGAGTCCGCCGTCCCGACCTTTTTGGAGAAGCTTGTCGTCAGATAGGTTGGCCTGATACGGAAAGCGATCGCCAAAACTTTGCCCTATTTGATGGTATGGTTTTTACGCCTGATGATCCCATCGGCTATATTAAGCGGTTTAATATCCATCGTGAGTTAAAAGTCTCAGAAATCCTCATTGACACTGTTTCCAAGTCCTAAATTTTTGGTAAATTCGTGAGAAAAACCATGATAAAAGATCTTTTAGCCCGGCCTTTTTCCAACTCAACTCCCGTTCCGAATCCTAAATCTACAATCAAAAAAGGTATGACTCCTTCTGACCAGATCCCCTCCCAAACCAGTGCGGCTTTTCTCTCTATTAAAAATGTTTCTAAAGTTTATAACACTGCGCTAGGTCCTTATTCTGTCTTAGATGATGTTAATTTAGACGTGGCTGAAACAGAGTTTATTTGCATTATTGGTCACTCTGGCTGTGGTAAATCAACCTTGTTGAACATGGTTTCGGGCTTTAATCAACCCACGGCAGGAACGGTTAAACTC
>JANNLO010000262.1:0-9361 GCA_031396835.1 Snowella sp. SOY_38_metabat_116 | reverse complement strand
TTGACTTTTGCTGGTTGAATGGCTTCCCCTCCAACTATAATTTGTTTAATATTTGAGAGAATTGGGAGAACAGTAGGAGTCAGTTCAGAAACTAACTGATGCCAATAGGCTGTAGGAAAACTTAAAACCGTTAATTGCCATTTTTGACAACATTGCCAAAAATCCTCGCTAGAGCGCAACATCTCTTCTGTCCGCAAGACTAATGTTGCACCCGATAACAAACCACCAAAGATTTCTTCAATGGAAGCATCAAAGCAGATAGAGGCAAATTGCAGAGTTTTATCATCTGATGTAAAACCATACTCCCGAATGGCCGTTCGTGTAAAGTTGACCACTGAGCGATGTTCAATCATTACTCCCTTGGGTTTTCCCGTCGAGCCAGAAGTATAAATAATGTAGGCTAGATTGTGCTGATCAACTTCTACAATAGGGTTTACGGCACTTTGTTTTGCGATAATTGACCAATCTTGATCTAAACAAATAGTTGTTCCTTGAAATTGAGGAAGTTGCCCAAGGAATTGAGATTGCGTCAGTAAAATACTAAGTTGACTATCTTCAAGAAGATAGGTAATTCGCTCTTTTGGATAATTAACATCCAAAGGAACATAGGCTCCCCCTGCTTTAAGGATTCCCAAGATACCGATGATCATCTCTAGGGAACGTTCGACAAAAATTCCCACCAGTCCATCCGCTTTTACTCCCAAAGACTGTAGATAATGCCCCAATTGATTAGCACGATTATTTAATTCTTGATAAGTTAAAAATTCATTTTCTAATCTAACGGCGATCGCATCAGGATTTAGTTTTACTTGTTGTTCAAATAATTGATGCAGACATAATTCAGGCTGATAGTCAATTTGAGTCTGATTCCAATCAACTAATAATTGACAACGCTCACTTTCTGTCAATAGGGGTAATTGGGCAATGGATTGTTCTGGATTAGCAATAATTCCCGTTAATAAGTTGATAAAATGCCCTGACAATCGCTCAATTGTGCTTTGCTCAAACAAGTCTGTATTATATTCCCAACTCGCAATTAATCCAGCTTCTTTTATCTGTATAGATAAACTTAGATCAAACTTAGCTGTCTTAAATTCCAACGGCTTACGAGTGGTTTTTATTCCCTCTAAATCTATGGTATTTAGAACTTCATTATCCAACCCAAACATCACCTGAAATAAAGGAGTATAACTCATATTTCTTTCGGGTTGTAGGGCTTCCACTAACATTTCAAACGGTAAATCTTGATGGTCGTAAGCATCGGTTGCTGTCTCTCGTACCTGTTTTAATGCCTCGCTAAAACTTGGATTTCCTGCTAAATCTGTTCTTAAGACCAAGGTATTAACAAAAAAGCCGATCAACCCATCCAGTTCACTACGAGTACGGTTAGCGATGGGAGTACCAACTAAAATATCCGTTTCTCCCGTGTAGCGATAGAGTAGGATCTTAAAGGCAGTCAAGAGAGTCATAAATAAGGTGACACCTTTTTCACGACTCAGTCTATTTAACCCCTGACTAAGTTCTGGGGAAAGGAGACATCTGATTCTATCTCCCTCAAAACGTTGTTCTAGGGGGCGGGGGCGATCGCTGGGTAGATGTAATAAGGCAGGTGCGGCGGATAACTGTTTTTGCCAGTAATTTAACTGATTTTGCAGGATTTCTCCCTGTAAATACTCCCTCTGCCAGAGGGCAAAGTCGGCATACTGGATCGGTAACTCTTTTAAAAGAGGCTCTAAACCTTTAGTATAGGCATTATAAAGAGTTGTCAATTCCTGAATAAATACCCCCATTGACCAACCATCAGAGACAACATGGTGCATACAAATTAGCAAGAAATGTTCTGTGTCTGATAACTCAAGTAGGGTAGCCCGAAGGAGGGATTCATTAGCTAAATCAAAGGGTTGATGGCTGTGAGTTTCTAGCCATTTTTTGAGTGCATTATCTTCTTGATAGTTTTTGCTTTCCTTACCGTTGACAATCGTTAATTTCCAATTGCTTTCTGGTTTGATTATCTGCACAGGATTTCCGTCAAGGGTGAGGAAATTGGTGCGGAGGGATTCGTGACGCTGAATAATTTCTTGTAAACTTTTTTCTAGGACATCTATTTTGAGTGTTCCCTCTAAATGCAAAGCAAGGGGAACGTTATAGAAAGAACTGTTGGGTTCTAATTGATCTAAGAACCATAAACGCTGTTGGGCATAGGATAGGGGCAATTCTTCGTAATTCATTTTCTTCTCCTCGGTAAAATGGCTGTAACGATGGGGGCTAATTGTTGCTGTTTTAATTGTTCAATTCCTTGGGCTAATTCAGCTAGGGTTGCTGTGTTGAATAACTGACGTAGGGGAAGCTCAATTTTCAGGCGATCGCGAATCTGTGCTACTAATTGAGTCGCCAGCAGGGAATGTCCTCCAAGTTCAAAGAAGTTATCATTTATTCCCACTTTCTCTACTTTTAGAACTTCTGACCAAATTGTTACCAGTATTTCCTCCATCGGGGTACGAGGGGCAACATATTTGTCTGATGCTTCACTACCTGATTCAGGTGGGGGTAAAGCACGACGGTCTATCTTACCATTAGCAGTAAGGGGTAAAGATTCTAAAATAACGAAAGCATTAGGAACCATGTAATCAGGTAATTTAGCTTTCAGAAATTGGCGGATTTCGTCAATTGTGATTGTTATTTCGGGCTGGGGCACAATATATGCGACAAGACGCTTATCTCCCGTCATATTATCCCAAACTAGCACCACCGTCTCCCAAATCTGGGGATGAGATGCCAATAATGCCTCAATTTCTCCTAATTCAATACGGAATCCCCGAATCTTAACCTGATTGTCAATGCGCCCCAAATATTCTAACTCGCCATTAGGCAAATAACGGGCTAAATCCCCCGTTTTATACAATTTTGCTCCTCCTTGAGTGCCTCCCTTATTAAGGGGGGGTAGGGGGGGATCAAAAGGACTAGGAATAAACCTTTCTGTGGTCAATTCAGGACGATTGAGATAACCTCTTGTGACTCCTGCACCGCCCACATACATCTCCCCAGGCACCCCAACGGGTACGGGTTGTAAATATTTATCGAGTAAGTACACCTGTAAATCGGGAAGAGGGCGACCAATGACACTGCCTGTACTATTAATATCAGCCATGCTTAAGGGGCGATAGGTGACATGGACGGTAGTTTCCGTAATCCCATACATATTAACCAATTGGGGGAATTGGTCACCGTGTCGGTCAAACCAAGGCTGTAAACTGTTGATTTCTAAAGATTCTCCGCCAAAAATGATCAAACGTAAACTTAAATCGTTATCTGTGGCTGAATCCCCCCTAACCTCCCTTGATAAGGGGGAAAAGCTTCCTTTTAAGGATTCTTCAGCTTGAATTAACTGACGGAAAGCGGTAGGGGTTTGATTGAGAATCGTTACTTTTTCTTGACACAATAACTCATAAAATGATTCGGGAGAACGAGTCACTAAGTAAGGGACTATTAACAGCCGTCCACCATAGAGTAAAGCCCCCCACATTTCCCACACGGAAAAGTCAAAAGCGTAAGAATGGAATAGAGTCCAGACATCTTGGCAATTGAAATGATACAAGGAGTCTGTTGCGGCAAACAGTCGCACTACATTAGCGTGATTGACTAAAACCCCTTTCGGTTTACCCGTAGAACCCGATGTATAGATTATATAGGTTAAATTCTCTGGTTCTGACTTATTTTCGGGGTTTGACGTGATATTTTGAGCGATTTTTTCCCAGTCCGTATCTAAACAGATAAGTTGTGCTTGATGTTCAGGAATAGACTCGACTAATTTTGCTTGAGTTACTAATACTTTCACCTGGGAGTCTTCTAACATAAAGCTTAGACGTTCCTGGGGATATTCAGGATCAAGAGGGACATAAGCCCCACCCGCTTTAAGAATGCCTAATATTCCCACGATCATCTCTAAGGAACGTTCGACACAAATTCCCACTAAAGTATCAGGTTTTACGCCTAATTCTTGCAGATAATGGGCTAATTGGTTAGCATGATTATTTAATTCCCGATAAGTTAAGGATTGATTTTCAAATACCACCGCCACATTATGAGGATTCCGTTCAACCTGTTCTTCAAATAGCTGATGAATACATTTATCTTGGAGATAATTTTCGTGAATATTATTCCAATCACCTAATAACTGTTGTTTTTCAAATTTTGTCAGCAGAGGTAATTGGCAAACGCGCTGCTCTGGATTGGCGATAATCCCTTCCAGTAATGTTTGAAAATGCCCCAATAGGCGAGTAATTGTGCCATCATCAAATCGGTTAGTATCATAGCTAATTCTCACCAGCATTTGTTGACGAGGAACAGCGACAACTGTTAGGGGATAATTAGTTCGTTCAACCCCCCGAAAATTATCTAGTTCCAAACTCTCATGGTTTGATTTAAGTCCAATCTTAAAAGTATTACTTTCAAAGACTAGAATACTCTCAAATAAAGATGTTCCGCGAGAAATATCACTCCATCCCTGAATGTCTGCCAACGAACTATAAGAGTATTGTTCACACTCAATTTGCTGCGCTTGTAAATCCTTTAATAAATCCAGAATTTTTGTTTCTGCTGAAACTTGAACTCGCATGGGCAATGTGTTAATAAATAGCCCCACCATTGATTCAACTCCAACCAATGATGGCGGACGACCTGAGACAGTTACACCAAAAACAACATCGCTTTCTTGGCTATAGCGAGATAGTAATAATCCCCAAGTTGCTTGCACTAAATTATTAAGGGTCAAGCGATTTTCTCGTGCGAAAGACTGGAGTGCTTCTGTTGCTGATACGGTTAACTGAATTTGTTGCTCACCATAGCTGATATTACTATTTCCGGTCTTAGGTAACAGTTTTTCCACTGTCAAAGGAGTTGCTGCGGTAAAACCTTGAAGTTTTTGTTTCCAGAATTTTTCAGCAAGTTCTTGATCTTGTTGCTGTAGCCAAGCGATATAATGACGATAACTTAGAGGAGATTGATATCGAATAGTTTCTCCCTGAGAAATTGCTTCATAAAAATTTAACAGGTCATTGAAAACCAAAGGAAGTGACCAAGCATCGAGCAATAAATGATGAGAACTAAAAACAAATTGATAAGTATTTTTGTCTAATTTGATCAGATGCAGGCGCATTAAAGGAGGTTGAGATAATTGTAGGCTATGCTGTTGATCACTGTCTAAAAAAACCTTTAATTGCTCTTGCTGTTCTTGATCAGATAACCCTTGCCAATCATCGTTTTCAACAGTAATTTTTACCTGTTTATATACCACTTGTACAGGTTTGTTCAAAGATTCCCAAATAAAGGCCGTTCGGAAGATAGAATGTTTTTCTACTATTTTTTGCCAAGCTTGTTCAAAGGCTGCTACCTCCAAATTTCCCCTCAAGGTACAAATCATCTGCTGAAAATATATCCCTGAATCTGGAGCATACAAACTATGAAATAGCATTCCCTGTTGCATGGGAGATAGGGGATAAATATCCTCAATATTTTGTTTGTTAATTTGGCTAGGTGCTGATGTCATAGATTTGCTAATAATTTATCGAGTTCTGTTTGACTAAATTCCAGTAAGGGGAAATCTGTAGGAGTATAACCTCCATTGTCAGGGGATGTACAATGAGCAATTAATTCTTGTAAAACTTCTACAAAATCCTGGGCAATTTTCTCAATAGTTGTGGATTTATGGACATGAGTACTGTATTTCCAATCTATTTGTAATTGTTCGTTGGTAACGATCGCGTTAATATTCAAGAGATGAGGACGTTGACCTTCCAAACTGTGGTCTAGTCCACTAGATTCACTAGCGAGTTGTATCAAGGAATTTTGGTTGAGTACTTGACTAAATTGCCCCAGATAATTAAAGCTAATTTCTGCTTGGGAAAGTGCTGCAAGTTGGGTCACAATTTCTTGATCCTGACGTAGGTAACGTAACAAACCGTAGCTAATCCCTTTGTGGGGAATTGCGCGTAATTGTTCCTTGACAGATTTTAACGCATTTCCGAGATTTTCTTGGTCTATTGTTTCGAGTTTTAATGTGACTGGAAACATTGTGGTAAACCAGCCGACGGTTCGTGATAAATCTACATCCTCAATAATCTCTTCTCGCCCATGGCCTTCTAAGTTGAAAAGCACGGAGTCAGCGTTTGTCCATTTGCTCAAAACCAGCACTAAAGCTGTTAGTAAGACATCATTAATCTGAGTTTGATAAGCTTTGGGGACATCTTGAAGGAGTAATTGAGTTTGGGTTTCATTTAATGAGACTGATACTGTACTGATAGATTTTACCGTGTTGGCTCCTCCTGAATAATCTATCGGAATAGCGGAAATTGAGCGATGAGATACTTTCAACCAGTAAGCTAGTTCAGCTTTTAAGAGATCTGACTGGGCATATTCTATAAGATGTTGCGCCCAATCTTTAAAAGAAGTGGTTTTAGGGAGAAGTTTTATTTTTTGTCCTTGACTTAATTGTTGGTAGGCTGTCTGCAAATCTTCTAACAAAATTCGCCAGGAAACACCGTCCACCACTAAATGATGGATGATGATTAATAGTCGCGCTCTTTTGTTTACTCCCAAGTCGAAAAAGGCAATTTGTACCAGATTTTTTGATAAATTCAAACTAGCCTGTAAAGATTCCACTTTAGTTGCGATCGCTGTTTGTTGTCCATCATCTGAGAGGGGTGATAAGTCTATAAAATTAACAGAGATGCGATCGGTTGAAGCAGAGTAAATTGCTTGCCAATTGTCGCCAGATTGAGTAAATCTTAAACGTAGTGCATCATGATGTTTAAACAATTCCTGCCATATTGGTTCTAAGTATTCCGACTGGAAATTAGATGGCACTGATAACAGATAGGACTGATTAAAGTGATGTGATTGGCATAGGTTTTGCTCAAAAAAATAGTGTTGAATAGGTGTTAAGGGCATTTCACCCGTAACGAAGCCTTGTTCTATCTGAAATTCTTTACTTGTCCCCGTCACGGCGGCTAATTCGGCAATGGTTTGATGGGCAAATAATTGTTTAACGGTTAGTTGTAGTCCAGCTTGTTTTGCTCTGGCAATAATTGAAATGCTGAGGATGGAATCGCCGCCAAGTTCAAAAAAGTTATCATCAATGCCAACTTCCTTGACTCTCAAAACTTGCGCCCAAATGGTTGCTAGTGTATCTTCAATGAAAGTGCGAGGAGCTACATATCTATCTGAGAGTTCGCTACTAAATTCAGGGGCAGGTAAGGCGCGATGATCTATTTTACCGTTTGGTGTGAGGGGTAAAGCTTCCAGGATAACGAAAGCATTGGGAATCATATAATCTGGTAGCTTGGCTTTTAGGTATTGCCGTAATTCGCTAGTTAAGGCAGTTATTTGATTTGCTGGGACAATATAAGCGACTAAAGATTTACGACCTGGAATATCTTCACGAACAATAACAACAGATGCCTTTATCTGAGGATATTGGTTTAATAATGTTTCTATTTCTCCTAACTCAATACGGAAACCGCGAATTTTTACTTGATTGTCAATGCGTCCTAAAAATTCAATGTTGCCATCAGGTAAATAACGAGCTAAATCTCCCGTTTTATATAATTTACTTCCTTCTGCTTTGTCGAACAGGTTAGGAATGAATTTTTCTTGTGTTAATTCTGGTCTGTTAAGATAGCTTCTGGCTAACCCTGCACCACCTATGTGTAACTCTCCCTGTACACCAATCGGAACAGGTTGCATCTGGTTGTCCAGCAGATAAATCTTGGTATTTTGTAGTGGTTTACCAATGGGTGTATTTCCATTGCTGATCCTTTCAGTTTTAATCGAATACGATGTTGAACAAATCGTCGTTTCTGTAGGCCCGTAACCGTTAATGATTTGCAGTTCAGGAATCCTCTGACTTATTGATATTAACAACTTCTCGTTAATTGGTTCAACTCCTACTAGCAATCTCCGTAAAGAAATATGGTTGACTGCTTGCTCTAAACAATCTGAAAAATTGTTTAGCATAAAAGTTGGAATGTAAGCACTAGAAATTTGCTCGGAATACAACCAATTAATAAATTTAAAAGCATCAGAACGAATAAATTCTGGAGTAATGTGTAGTGTAGCTCCTGATAATAATGCTGAAAAGACTTCATAGACTGAGACATCGAAATTTAAGCTAGTCCATAAACTACAGCGATCGCCGACAGATAAAGGTTTTTTTGTTTGAAAATCCGTACATAGATTAACAACACCAAGATGATTACAATAAACTCCTTTAGGCTGCCCCGTAGAACCAGAGGTATAAATAACATAAGCTAAGTTGTTGGGAGTGACTGTAATGTTAAGATTATTCTCATTGGCTTGACTAATATTCTGCCAATCACTATCTAAACAGATAATATACTGCTGATTTTGTGCTAGAACCTTGACCAATTTATTTTGAGTCAGCAACACTTCCACCTGAGTATCTTCTAACATAAAGCTCAGGCGTTCTTGGGGATACTCAGGATCAAGAGGTAAATAAGCCCCACCTGCCTTAAGAATGCCGAATATTCCTATAATCATTTCTAAAGAACGTTCGACACAAATTCCCACTAAAGTATCTGGTTTAATCTGATAGTTTTGACGCAGATAATGGGCTAATTGATTAGCACGACTATTTAATTCTCCATAAGTTAAGGATTCATTTTCAAAGACCACTGCTACAGCATCAGGAGTCAGTTCTACTTGTTCCTCAAATAGCTGATGAATGCACATTTCATCAGAATATGCTTTACCAGTATCATTCCATTCTACTAACAGTTGATGACGCTCCCTTTCTGTTAGTAAGGATAATGTCCCGATTGACTCTTGTGGATTAGCAACAATTGCTTCTAACAAAGTCTGAAAATGACTACTCATGCGGACAATTCTGTCTCGATCAAATAAATCTAGATTATATTGCCAAAATCCTTGGAGGGAGTTTCCGTTCTCTGTCTTTATTTCCCACATTTGTAAAGCGAAATCAAACTTGGCGTTAACATTATCTAAAGATAAAGGCGAAATTTTTAACCCAGGAGTTTCTAATTCCTCCATAGCCACATTTTGTAAGACAAACATCACCTGAAACAGAGGACTGTGACTAAGACTGCGCTCTATTTGCAAAGTTTCGATAATTTGTTCAAAAGGAACATCTTGGTTAGCATAGGCATTCGTGCAAACGGAACGCACTTGTTTTAATAATTCTTCAAAACTGGGATTATCTTCTAAACGCGTTCGCATCACTAGGGTATTAACAAAAAAGCCAATTAGCCCTTCTAATTCTTGATAGTTGCGACTGGCGATCGGTGTTCCTACCAGAATATCATTCTGACTACTGTGGCGGAATAATAGA
>JANNLO010000183.1:0-25483 GCA_031396835.1 Snowella sp. SOY_38_metabat_116 | reverse complement strand
CGCCGCTTGCACGGCATATTCATGATCCGTTTATGGACGAAATTTCGCGCTTCTATTGAGCGCCACGTGCTTGCTAACCACGAATGAACCAAATCAGGAAAGGAGATGAGTGACACGGATTGCACGGATTTTCACGGAACCAATCCGTGCCAATCGGTGGAATCCGTGTCTCAAGGATTTGTGGTTAACAAGAATGGGCACCTCCTCGGATTTAAGATTTAAGCTCAATTTCGTTGCCCCGTAACAATGTAAGAAACTCGTTGAGCGATGTTTGTTGCGTGATCTGCCATGCGTTCTATATGCCGAATGACAAGGGCCAAAAGTATAATTGGTTCTACTACGCCTTTAATATCTCGCTCAAAAGCTAGCACTTGGTAAAGATTTTCATAGGCATTGTCCACTGTGTCATCTAAATGTTTGACTTTTGGCCCAGCATCTCGATCTAATTCAGTTAAAGCGACTAGGCTTGTCGCTAACATTAATTGGGCATGGCGAGACATGGCGGCAATTTCTGTCATGCAATCGTGGGGAGGATAGCTAAATAATTTAATGGCAATTTCGGCTAAGTCTTCAGCGTAATCGCCAATGCGTTCTAAATCTCTTACCAATTGCATAAAAGCACTTAATAACCGCAAATCTTGGGCGACAGGTGCTTGGAGGGTTAAAAATGTAGAACATTCTTGCTCGATTTGACGATAGTATCGGTCAATTTCTTTGTCAAGTCCAGGGATTTTTTGGGCAATTTCTAAATTTCGTTCAAATAAGGCTTGATGGCTGAGACGAAAAGATTCTTCAACTAATGCGCCCATGCGGAGAACATCTTGTTCTAAACGCTTCAGCGATCGCTCAAAATATGTTCGTTCTGGATGATTAATTTGGCTTGATAAACTCACAATTTTTAGATATTAATTTTATTAAAATGTTACTATTAATAATTCTAGTTTAAGAATTAAAATTAAGAGGGTGAAAATCAAAGTTAAGTACAAAAGTTATTGTTTTTGTTTAAGCTTTGATTAAGGAAATGTTATAGAATAAATATTTTAAATAGCTCTTTTATAATTGTCTATTTTAATCTTAAAAAAATTATTTTTAGATCCTCAAAATATCAATGAGACAAGCTCTTCCTTCTAAATTTGTGATTCGATTTGGAAAATCGATCTGGACAACAATCTGGCATCAAATGATGTCGAAACTGGCTCCTAGCAATCCTCAAGGAGAATATATTCGTCCTCAGAGTGAATTCAGGGATATTGTGGGAACAGATTTTAATAATCCTTATCAGCCAGAATCTGGGCGTTATCGTCTTTATGTGGGATTGGGTTGTCCTTGGGCTCATCGAACATTGGTTGTACTGGCTTTAAAGGGATTAGAAAATGCGATCGCGGTTTCAGTGGTAATTCCATCAAAAGAATCGGGAATTTGGGTTATGGAACAAGCAGAAAAAGGCTGCAAAACATTGCCTGAACTTTATGCTTTAGCTCAACCCAACTATGGGGGTAGGTCAACGGTTCCAGTATTATGGGATGAGAAAAATAAGGCAATTGTTAATAATGAAAGTTCAGAAATTATTGTTTTTTTAAATTCTGAATTTAATGAATATTCAACTCGCCCTGAACTTGATCTTTATCCCAAAATTTTAAGAGATAAAATTGATCAATGGAACGAAAAAATTTATCAAAATGTCAATAATGGTGTTTATCTTTGTGGTTTTGCCCAAACTCAAATTGCTTATGATCAAGCTTGCCAAACACTTTTTAATACTTTAGATGAAATAGATCAAGTTTTAAGCCGCGATCGCTATCTTTGCGGTAATCAAGTCACCCTTGCAGATGTTCGTTTATTTACAACATTATTTCGCTTTGATGCGGTTTATTATGGATTATTTAAATGTAATGTTCACAGAATTAGTGATTATCAAAACTTAGGTTCATATTTACGGGATTTATATCAATTACCAGGTGTAGCAAAAACCTGTAATTTAGAACAAGTAAAACGAGATTATTTTGGCAATCTTTTTCCCTTAAATCCTGGGGGAATTATTCCGCTAGGGCCAGATTTATCCAATCTTTTAGAACCTCACAAACGAGAAAGATTGAGTTAATTTTGTTCTTTTATTTGTGGAAAATGTTTGTTTTTTCTATCTTTTTAGATTCCTTTTAAAGTAAGTATTAAATCTATTAATAGCTAACAAAAAAAATCTAGTTCTTATTAGAAAATAGCTTATTGATTATTTGTCCATTAAAACTTTTCTTATCGAATAGAGATATTTTTCAAGATGAATTTTCTTATTAAAGATACAATAATTCAGAACAAAATCAAATAAATAATAACAAAAGTAATTTAGGGATTATTGCAATCATAATTTGGCAAAATTCAGATAAAGAAAAGTGATTCTTCGAGTATCAGCTTAATTCAGGTTATAATAAGAGATTGAGAGTATTGATAAAAATTGTAATATGGCTGAAACTTACTTACTGGATAAACTGCAATCGGTTGAACAAACGTTCGACGAATTAACCCGTTTACTAGCTGATCCCGACATTGCGACTAATCCAGATGAATTTCAAAAAGTCGCTAGAACCCGTTCATCTTTAGAAGAGACTGTCAACACCTACGAAATTTGGAAAAAAACAAAGGAAGATTTGACTGATGCTCGTTTAATTGTAAAGGAAGCCAACAGTGATCCAGAAATGCGAGAAATGGCTAGTCTGGAAGCAGAAGAACTAGCAGAAAAGTTGGAGCAGTTGGAACATCACTTAACCATTCTCTTGTTGCCCCGTGACCCCAACGATGACAAGAATATTATGTTAGAAATTCGGGCAGGAACAGGCGGCGATGAAGCAAGTATTTGGGCAGGAGACTTGGTGCGGATGTATTCTCGCTATGCTGAAACAGTAGGCTGGAAAGTGAGTTTATTGAGTGAGTCTTTAGCTGAAATGGGAGGTTTCAAGGAAGCAATTTTAGAAATTAAAGGTGAGCAAGTTTATAGTAAGTTGAAGTTTGAAGCAGGAGTGCATCGAGTTCAGCGTGTACCTGTCACAGAATCAGGAGGAAGAGTACATACTTCTACGGCAACAGTGGCGATTATGCCCGAAGTGGACGAGGTGGAAATCCATATTGATCCTAAAGATATTGAGTTAACAACTGCCCGTTCGGGTGGAGCGGGAGGACAAAATGTTAATAAAGTAGAAACCGCAGTTGATTTGATGCACAAGCCTACGGGGATTCGGATTTTTTGTACAGAAGAGCGATCGCAACTGCAAAATAGAGAACGAGCAATGCAAATTTTGCGGGCTAAACTTTATGATATAAAACTCCAAGAACAACAGGCAGAAGTCAGCTCTATGCGGCGATCGCAGGTGGGGACAGGGTCACGCTCAGAAAAGATTCGCACTTATAACTACAAAGATAATCGAGTAACAGATCATCGTTTAGGGAAAAACTTTTCTCTCTCACCAATTTTAGAAGGCGATGTAGAAGAAATTATCCAATCCTGTATTTCCCAAGATCAACAAGAACAGTTAGCCGAATTAGCGAATGCCACTAATTAGATTAAATCTAGTTTGGCGATCGCGTTAAAAAGGGAATCTTCCGTTTGAAAAATAATATAAAGCGGTGTTGTTTTTTCTCGCCAATATTCAACCGCAACCTGCAAAACATCCATCACAATTTCCCATTTTTGTGGATCTTGGTGAGCAAATTTTTCAGGGTTATTATAAATAACAATCCGAGGCGTTGGGTAACACCATTCTAGATCAAGCAAACAATCATCAAAAGCATCCCAATTATTGCCAAAATAATCAGGAAAATTCATTGCTTTAGACCAGGTTTCTAGAAAGCTTGCTTTATCATTAATTCCTTCACCTTTTACATAAAAAAATTGCCAAAAATTGCTTTCATTAGGTATTAATAATTTATCAATTTGATTCTCTAAATTAACCCGATAAAAACAGGAAGAATCTTTATTTTTGAGGTTCTCAATTAGGTTTTTCATATTAATATTTAATCCGATAAAAACTTTGATAATGGTCTTGAGTGTAATAAGTTTTTCGTTTTTGTCCCGTTACAATTCTTCGCGCTCCCCTATGTCTAATACCTGGAGTTTGAACTGTATATTCTCGATAATAACCAACGGGATTAAGCGGCAAAATTTTCTCTCGATTCCTAAAAACAATGCCGTCTCTATCATAAGGAAATGGGCCGCCTTTTTGGATTAAATCCAAAGTTTTTCTAGCTTCTGGCGGTAATTGTTGAATACTGATAACAGAAATTTGAGCCGTTAAAATTTCGCTAAAACTAACTTCAATCGGTTGGAAAAGATTGCTAAAAGAAATGAAACTAAAGACTGGGGCAACAAAAAATAAACTGAGGTATTTATTCATAATTAAAAAATCAAGTTACGATCTAAATAACAAGTTGATAATTGGTAACTGAATCATGCTAAAAATGTAATTAGTTCATCAAATAAATAGGACAGAATAAAAGCCCATGACTAATGAAGAATTTCATTCTCTTTTATCTTCTGAAATCAGTGAAATTAGAAAGGCGATCGCAACAGATGAAAATCAATGGATTATCAAAGGATTTGTAGATATTTTCAAGAATGTTTATACTATCACAATTGATACAAAAGTTATTTCTAAGGTTTTAGAAATTCTTCTTTATCCTATTTTTTAAAAGTTTGCTCAAAAACATGGCTTCAAACTAGAATTGCCAAAGGCACAAAATCATTATCCTGATGCAACATTTATCTCCCTGACAAATGAAAATGAAAAGTTTGCAGTTGATATAAAATCCACTATTCGCAAAAGTAGTCAATCGGTTAACATGATGACTCTTGGCGCATTTACAGGATATTTTAGAAATCGCACAGGAAGCAAAAATATTTTATACCCTTATAATTCCTATTCAGGACATTTTGTTTTTGGTGTAATTTATAGTCAAAATAAAGATGCGTCAGATGAAAGAAAATTTTACAATATTTCTGAAATAGAAACAATTCCATCGGTTATTTATGATTTTAATTTTTTTGTTCAACCCAAATATAAAATTGCGGCGAGTACTCCAGGGAGTGGTAACACTAAAAATATTGGAAGTTGCACAAACATTGAGCAATTAATAAAAGGAACGGGGCCATTCCATCAATTAGGAGTTGATATTTTTGACGATTATTGGATGTATTATCTTACCGAAGATATGGCAAAAAAAGATGATCTAAAAAGACCTTATACAAGTCTGGTTAATTATTTTGAATATAAAAAAAGATTTATTGATAGTATAGAGTTTTCAGAAGAATTATTGAATAGTTTATCTCAAGAAGAGGATGTTGAAAATGAGTAGTAAAATTTTTGTACCTCCGATAAAATGCCAAGGTATTAAAACAAAATTAGTTCCCTCTATTGCGGAAATTACGGCTCAAGTAAACTTTGAAAGATGGATTGAACCTTTTTTAGGCTCAGGCGTAGTCGGTTTCAATATTCGTCCAACTCAGGCTATTTTTTCTGATAGTAATCCTCATATTGTCAACTTTTATAACGCTCTAAAAAATGGTTTAGTAACGCCTGGTAAGGCAAAAGTTTATCTCGAATCGGAAGGAGCAATTTTAAGAAAAAGCCAGGGTGAACATTATTATATTGTGAGAGAAAGATTTAATCAAAAAGGCGAACCTCTCGATTTTCTATTTTTAAATAGAGCTTGTTTTAATGGCATGATGCGTTTCAACTCAAAAGGTGGTTTCAATGTTCCTTTTTGTAAAAAGCCCAATCGTTTTGAGCAAGCTTACATTACAAAAATTGTTAATCAAATAAAATATATTCAAGAAATTATTGTCACAAGAGATTATTCCTTTGTTTGTCAAAACTTTGAGCAAACCCTGAGCTTAATTAATGCAGGTGATTTAATTTATTGTGATCCACCCTATCTTGGTCGGCACGTTGACTATTATGATTCCTGGTCAGAAAGCAATGAAATTCAACTTCATTATCTTTTAATGAATAGTCAAGCAAAGTTTATTTTATCTACTTGGCATAGCAATCAATATAGAAAAAATGACTATATTGATAAATTGTGGACTGGTTTAAATTTAATTACGATTGAACATTTCTATCATGTTGGAGCCAGTGAAAAAAATCGTAATCCGATGCTCGAAGCTTTAATCACTAATTTCAATTCATTTATTAATAAAAAAGAAGTTTCTCAGACTAGACAAATTTCTCTTTTTTAAGATTGATATTCAGACTTTAGGGCGTAAATATAAAGAAGTTAAAAAGTTCAGGATTGTTTATCTTAGAGCTAAGAATAAAAAAGTTTAAACAGAACAGATTACAATAGAAAAAGATTTATTTCCTTCGTGCTGAACCCGTATGACCGACGTTCCTGTCTCTCACATTCGCAACTTTTCTATTATTGCCCACATCGATCATGGGAAATCTACCCTCGCTGATCGGATGTTACAGATTACGGGAACCGTCCAGCAACGGGAAATGAAAGAACAATTTCTCGACAATATGGACTTAGAACGGGAACGGGGCATTACGATTAAGTTGCAAGCTGCTCGCATGAATTATAAAGCAAAAGATGGTCAGGATTATGTTTTAAATCTGATTGATACGCCTGGTCACGTTGATTTTTCCTATGAAGTTTCGCGATCGCTGGCGGCTTGTGAAGGTGCGTTATTAGTGGTGGATGCAACCCAGGGCGTAGAAGCGCAAACTTTGGCCAATGTTTATTTAGCTTTAGATAATAATTTAGAAATTATTCCTGTTTTAAATAAAATTGATTTACCGAGTGCTGAACCCGAAAAAATTGCGGCAGAAATAGAAGAAGTTGTGGGTTTAGATTGCAGTCAAATTATCCAAGCTTCAGCTAAAGCAGGTATTGGGATTAACGAAATTTTAGAATCGATTGTTCATCTGGTTCCGCCGCCTGCTGATACAGTAGATCAACCCTTACGCGCCTTAATTTTTGATAGTTATTATGATGCTTATCGTGGAGTTGTGGTATATTTTCGAGTGATGGATGGTCAGGTTAAAAAAGGCGATAAAGTTCGTTTAATGGCATCAGGAAAAGAATATGTGATCGATGAATTAGGAATCTTATCCCCGACCCAAGTCCAAGTAAATGAACTCCATGCAGGAGAAGTGGGCTATTTTGCCGCCGCCATTAAAGCTGTTGCCGATGCGCGGGTGGGCGATACGATTACGTTGGTGCATACTCCCGCAACCGAAGCTTTGCCTGGTTATACTGAAGCCAATCCAATGGTTTTTTGTGGGCTATTTCCCATTGATGCTGACCAATATTCCGATTTACGGGATTCCCTCGAAAAATTAAAACTGAATGATGCGGCTCTTTCCTACGAACCCGAAACCTCTAGCGCGATGGGTTTTGGCTTCCGTTGTGGGTTTTTGGGCTTATTGCACATGGAAATTGTTCAGGAACGCCTAGAACGGGAATATAATCTGGATTTGATTACGACGGCTCCTTCGGTGGTTTATCGAGTCACTAGCATTGATGGAGAAATTGTTGAAATTGATAATCCCAGTTTATTACCACCGATTCAAGAACGATTGAAACTAGAAGAACCCTACATTAAAGTGGAGATGATAACTCCTGAAACCTATGTGGGAACGCTGATGGAACTCTGTCAAGGTCGTCGCGGTATTTTTGTGGATATGCGCTATTTCACCAAAAGTCGGACGGCTCTGATTTATGAATTGCCTTTAGCGGAAGTGGTGACAGACTTTTTTGATCAATTAAAATCTCGATCCAGGGGTTATGCCAGCATGGAGTACAAATTGATTGGTTATCGGGAAAATGCTCTGGTAAAACTAGATATTTTGGTGAATGGGGATGGAGTTGATGCTTTAGCAATGATTGTCCATCGAGATAAGGCTTATTATGTCGGTCGTGCCTTAGTTGAAAAATTAAAAGAACTCATTCCCCGTCATCAATTTAAAGTTCCCATCCAAGCCGCGATCGGTTCTAAAATTATTGCCAGTGAAAGTATTCCTGCTTTACGCAAAGATGTTTTAGCAAAATGTTATGGAGGAGATATTTCTCGGAAGAAAAAACTATTACAAAAGCAAGCTAAAGGTAAAAAACGCATGAAGTCTATTGGCACAGTAGATGTTCCCCAGGAAGCTTTTATGGCAGTTTTGAAATTAGAACAACAAACTTAATTTAATGGCGATTATTTTGTATTTTGAACAGAGTTTTGAAGAGAGGACGTACGCAATACGCCCCTACGAAAAAACCGAAAATTTACGATCCAAAACAATATTTTAATTCAATATTTTCCCATCATATTTTTAAGTTAATATGCGCACCATTGCCGAAATTAATAACAAGATTCTTGCCAAAAAAGCGGTTGTTTTGACAGTCGAAGAAGTTAAAGCCAAGGTTCTAGAAATCGGTGTGAATAAGGTTTTTAAACAAGTTGATGTGGTTTGTACAGGAACCTTTGAGCCGATGGAATCCTCTGGAGCCATGATTAATTTGGGTCATACCGATCCGCCGATTAAAATCCGTCAATGTTGGATCGATGGGATTCCCGCCTATTCCGCATTTGGCGCGGTTGATTTGTGCTTGGGTGCGACGGCGATGATGGATTATACAAGTAGTGGAGAGATTTTTGATGGAGAATTTCGCCCTAGCATGGCCCAGGTTGAAAGAGGTGGCGGCCATGTGATTGAAGATTTGATTGCAGGTAAATCGGTTTCTTTGCGGGCGATCGGTCAAGTGACGGATTGCTATCCCCGTGCGTCTTTGGAAACAACGATTAGTAGTAAAACCATTAATCAATTTTATTTATATAATCCCCGTAATCTCTATCAAAATTTTATTGTCGGGGTCAATGGCGGCGATCGCCAACTTTACACTTATCTAGGGCCATTGCAACCGCGTTTAGGAAATGCCGTTTTTTCTAATCCAGGCGCGATTTCTCCTTTATTTAATGACCCCGAATTGGAACTGATTGGAATTGGTAGTCGCATCTTTTTAGGCGGAGGTGTGGGTTATGTCGCTTGGGAAGGAACCCAACATTTTCCACTGCAAAAACGTTTACCCAATCAAACGCCCATTGGCCCAGCCGCAACTTTGGCTCTGATTGGTGATGCGAAACAAATGAATCCTCGTTGGGTGCGGGGTTGTTATTTTAAAAATTATGGAACTTCTTTAATGTTAGGAGTCGGGATTCCCTTGCCTGTTTTGACAGAAAAAGTGATTGAACATTGCGCCGTCAGAGATGAAGAAATTGTTGCTCCCGTGATTGACTTTTCCATTCCTCGCCGAGTCCGTCCCACCTTTGGTTCTGTTACCTATGCCCAACTCAAAAGTGGCAAAATTACTCTGGATGGAAAACCTGTTCGAGTGGCTCCTTTGGCTAGTATTTTGCGATCGCGAGAAGTTGCAGAAGAATTAAAAAGTTGGATTAAAGCAGGCGAATTTTTGTTAGCCGAATCTGTTGTTCCCCTACCAAAAAACCGAGTTTTCTTACCCCAAGACCGTTGGAGTGGCCAAGTTGCCTCAGAATAGAAATTTATAAAACGGGTGCTTGAATCTCAAATAATAAATGGTATAGTTAGAGATTGCAGCATTGAAACGATTCAACAACATTACTATGGCGTTAACCCAAACTCGAAAACAAGAATTAATGAGTGATTATCAAGTCCATGAAACCGATACAGGTTCCCCCGACTTGCAAGTAGCTTTATTGACCGAACGTGTCACTCAACTGACGGGGCATCTACAAGCCAATCCTAAAGATCATGCTTCCCGTCGTGGATTACTGAAAATGATCAGTCGGCGCAGAAGTTTATTGACTTATATCAACTCTAAAGAACCTGAACGGTATCAAGCTCTGATTAAACGCTTGGGAATTCGCCGTTAATTTTTGCTTAGCCATTATTTCTATGCCTGCCCCATCTGACCGCGATCGCGAAAAACAGAAACGTAAGCCTCTTCCCTTTGAAGGAAAACAGAAAAACAAAAAACCTGCCAAAACTGTCCCTACCGCTAAAGTGGAGAGCAAAAATCCATCTATTCAAGCCAAAACTTTCAACAGAAAGCGTAAACCCCAAAGTGGAGCTATTCCTGAGATTGTTAGTAATCGGATGATCAAGAGAATCGCTCTTTTTTCGGGTATTCCTAGCGGATTAGCAATGTTTTCCTTCGTGGCTTTTTATTGGATTGTTAGCCATGATTGGTTAGACATTCCCAACTATGTCGTTTTTTCAGTGAGCTTGCTCCTCTTCGGTTTAGGGGTTTTGGGACTGAGTTATGGCGTTTTTTCCACTTCTTGGGATGAAGAAATTGTCGGAAGTTGGTGGGGTTGGCCAGAAGTAAAATTAAATTTTGGCAGAACTGTAACGGCTTGGCGTGGTGCTAGACAGGAAGCACAAAAAGCGAAAGAAAGTTAGTTTATTAACCAGATTAAACTTTATTAAATACGGTGTCGGAGCAATTAAGAATTAAATTATTATTTTTTAAAACCGTTTACCGTTCCAGAATCTTGATATTTTTTTGAATTTAACCTTGAATCTCAAAAAATAAAATGATTACAATTAAGAAGAAGATTTTGTCTTGATCCAAAGAGATTTTTTCCGTATTTATAAATTTTAAGAATCTGCTCTTTTTAGCGGAAATAGGGGAAATAAAACTCTCTTATTCAAAAAATTTTATGATGACGGTTTAAATTTTCTAAACTCTATTTTTTAACCCTAACCATTGAGGTTTTTTCACTATGATCGTTGTGATGAAAGTTGGAACTCCCGAATTAGAGATTGCCCGCGTTAATCAAGAATTTACAGAAAGGGATCTAACACCCGAAAAAATTGTCGGTAAACATAAAGTTGTGATCGGTTTAGTCGGTGAAACAGCCGCTCTTGATCCGCTGCAAATTCAAGAAATTAGTCCCTGGATTGAAAATGTGTTACGGGTAGAACAACCTTTTAAGCGGGCAAGTTTGGAGTTTCGTCACGGCGATTTTAGTGAAGTGATTATTCCTACTCCCAATGGCTCCGTTGCGATCGGTAAAAATCATCCCCTTGTTGTGGTAGCTGGCCCCTGTTCCGTTGAAAATGAAGCCATGATTATCGAAACAGCTCATCGGGTTAAAGCGGCTGGTGCGCAATTTTTGCGGGGTGGAGCTTATAAACCTCGAACCTCTCCCTATGCTTTCCAAGGTCATGGTGAAAGTGCTTTAGGACTTCTAGCTGCGGCTAAAGAAGCAAGTGGTTTGGGGATTATTACTGAAGTTATGGATACGGCTGATTTAGAGAAAATTGCAGAAGTAGCAGATGTGATCCAAGTTGGAGCGCGGAATATGCAAAATTTCTCAATGTTGAAAAAAGTTGGCGCACAAGATAAACCTGTTTTGTTAAAACGCGGGATGGCAGCGACGATCGAAGAATGGTTAATGGCGGCTGAATATATCTTGGCAGCAGGAAATCCGAATGTGATTCTTTGTGAACGGGGAATTCGCACATTTGATCAGAAATATACTCGCAATACTTTAGATCTTTCGGTCTTACCTGTTTTACGCGATTTGACCCATTTACCGATCATGATTGATCCAAGTCACGGTACGGGTAAATCAGATTATGTGCCTGCAATGGCCATGGCCGCGATCGCAGCAGGAGCCGATTCTTTGATGATTGAAGTTCATCCCAATCCTGCCAAAGCTTTATCCGACGGGCCGCAATCTTTGACACCTGAAAGATTTGACCGCGTGATGCAGGAATTATCCATTATTGGTAAAGCCGTCGGACGTTGGCCCCAAGTGAAAGCTGCGATCGCGTAGGAAATTAATCTTATATGACTAAGGCGAAATTGCTCCAGCCTGACTTGACTTTAGGTAAGACTATTATTCATCTTGCCCCCGAAATTTTGCGGTTTTATCACCTCAAAGGTTTGGTGCTGGATGTCGATGAAACCTTAGTTCCTTTCAAAGAGATGAATGTTTCGGATGAATTGCAAAACTGGTTAGCTGAAATTCGTTCCCTGCTTCCTATTTGGCTTGTCAGTAATAATATGAGTGAGAATCGTATTGGGCGAATTGCAAAGTCGGTTGATCTGCCCTATCTTTATGGTGCAGGTAAACCGTCTCGTCGCAAATTACGTCATGCCATTCAACAAATGGATCTTCCTGTAAACCAAGTAGCAATGGTTGGCGATCGCCTATTCACTGATGTTTTAGCGGGTAATCGTTTGGGAATGTTTACCATTTTAGTTGAACCAATGGTCGAGCCTGGAATTACTGCTAGTTCCTATTCTGTTCGTAATCTTGAAGTTTGGCTTTCTAAAAAGTTAGGTGTTTCCCTCAATCATTTTCAACATCATTTGACAAAACCCGATTAAATTTTGAAAATCAAGTCAAATACTTGCAAAATCTAACAAGCTCCAATTAAGCGAGGCATTAAGCGGTCTAGCATTTGCTCTAAAACTATTGCCGTCCAATCAATATCGGCTGTGGTTGTTTCTCTGCCAACGGTCAAACGAATGCCGCCTAATGCTTCGGATTCTTGATAAGCCATTGCTAGCAAAATAGGACTGGGGTTTAATTTGCCACTATGGCAAGCTGCTCCTGCACTAATGCCAATTCCTGCTAAATTTAACTGACGGACAAGACTTTTACCCGTAATCGGTTCGTTTTGACCATTGGCATCGGGATCACAAATCACAAAACTGGTGTGATGGGGTAAACGGTAAAGGCGATCGCCAGTTGGCTTTAAAAAGGGAGAATTTACGAATTTTTCAAATAATTGATCGCGCAGAGTGATTAAACGGGGAATTTCTTGTTCCATTTCGCTCGCGGCTAATTCTGCGGCCATCCCAAAACCAGCGATCGCGGGCAAAGCTTGAGTTCCTGAACGTAAACGCTGCTCTTGACCACCACCAGCGAGTAATGAGGTTAATTCCACCCCTTCTCGTACATATAATGCCCCTGCTCCCTGAATTCCGTAGATTTTATGACTGGAAAGCGAAACCAAATCCACGGGTAAAGATTGCACATTGATGGGAACTCGTCCTATTACCTGAACTGCATCCGTATGAAAAAGAATACCCCGTGATTGTGCTATTTTGCCTAACTCTTCAATTGGTTGCAGGGTTCCGACTTCACTTTGCCCATAAATAATGGAGATGAGAACTGTGTTGGTTTGAATTGCGGCGATTAAGTCTAGCGGATTAACCCTACCTTGAGAGTTGACTGGTAAACGAGTTATTTGCCAACCCCAATTTTCTAGTAAACGAGCTGGTTCGGACACCGCAGAATGTTCTACGCCCGAAATAATTAAATGTTGAGGACGATTATATTGTCTGGCAACTCCCATAATGGCCAAATTATCTGCCTCTGTTCCTCCAGAAGTAAAAATAATTGAATCGGGATTGGGCGCGTTCAACAAATTTGCTACTTGCGATCGCGCAATTTCTAGAGCTAGGGCGGATCTTTGTCCCCATCCATGGAGGCTCGAAGGATTTCCCCAGCCATCGGTGAGAGTTTTCTGGACGACTTCAATAACTTCGGGTCGTGGTGGAGTTGTCGCACTATAGTCAAGATAAATTTGCATGATTTTCAGTTTTTTATAATCTTTCTGGCTCATCTTTTGGGGCGATTTGACCGTACTCGGTTGGTGAAATATTGAAATAATAAAATAAATTTTTTTGGATAAATGGCATTAAACAGAGATAATTTATCAAAAATCTAACCACCAGGTTTACAAACATTATAATCCTCGTGGGAAACAAGCATTTCTGGTGCGACAAAACTTCCCCGATCTCGGCAAATAAGGCGGTAGTGACGGGTGACAGGAATACTAATCACAAATCGATCATGCCTAAGACGCTTGCCATGAAATTCCCGATAATCGCGACGATCTGCTAATCCATCCAAAATAGAGCGGGCTTTAACCACTACATTTTTGGGTAAATTTCGTAAATCAATGGGATCGTCAGCAAAAGTCGATTGCCATTCATTTTTTTCTTGTTTTCTTGTTTCTACAGTGCTTTGCTCTTGGATACAACGATGGCAAATTTGCCCATATCCTTTATGCCCACAGGGAAAGGTCTTTTTTCGTCTAGACATGACACTAGAGATTGATATTTAGGACGGTTTAACTAAGGCTAGATGAGCAATTATGCTGGACTCCCGTGAGGGTCTTCTGCTCTATGAGTGAAGTTAGTCGAATCTTGCTCGTAGCTTTGCTCTTTATTCAACAATACTAGCTTGAGTTCCCTTGGGATCGATCCTTGTTTAAATAACCACAATAATCGTTGTTGTTATTCTATCTATTCTTGGGCGATCACCAAAAAAGTCAATTCAGAGGGATATTTCAGACTTGTTCTCTAAAAATTTATTGTAAATCTATTCAACGGTAATGTAAGTTAATAAAATTATTTTTTAAGATGTTATCAGATGAAATTCTCTTGTTTTTTGATGCAGACGTTTCCTCAGAAATGCTACTTCAGTTTACAATGAAAGTCAGAGATATTTTTTTAGATTAATCAAAAATTATGGCTGCTAAAGTTGAAGTCTATACTTGGAGTTCCTGTCCGTTTTGTATTCGTGCCAAAGCTTTATTAAACAAAAAAAATGTAGAGTTTATAGAATATTGTATTGACGGAGATAATGCTGCCAGAAATTTAATGTCAGAGCGAGCAAATGGACGTAGAAGTGTTCCCCAAATTTTTATTAATGATCAACATATCGGCGGTTGTGATGATATTCATGCTTTAGAAAGTCGTGGCAAACTTGATTCTCTATTAGCTATTTAATCTCAACAAAATAACTAAAATTAACTTAAGAATTAGACTTGCGGCTGAAAAATAAATTTACCTTAAAAAGAGCGCGTGGACAAATTTTTATTGCAATTAATGATTGAACAAAAGTTGGTATTGGTACAAAAACATCCCGATGCCAATCTTTTTATTTATAATTATTCTCCCCTCGTTCAATATCAAAAACTTTGGAATGAAATTACGCTCATGACACGGGGTTTAATTCTCGACAAAGAGATGAATATTGTGGCTAGACCTTTTAAAAAATTCTTCAATTTAGAAGAACATTCTCCCGCAGAAATTCCAACAGAAGCCTTTGATGTTTTTAATAAAGAAGATGGTTCTCTCGGCATTCTTTATTGGATAAATAATCAACCTGCGATCGCAACTAGAGGAAGTTTTATTAGTGATCAAGCATTGCACGCCACTCAAATTTTACGAGATCGTTATTCCCATACTTTTAATTTTTTGAATCGAGAACATACTTATTTATTTGAAATTATTTATCCCGAAAATAGAATTGTTGTTAATTATGGAAACCTAGATGACTTAATTTTATTAGCAGTAATAGATTCTAAAACTGGTAAAGATTTATCAATTCCTGATATTGGTTTTCCCATTGTTAAAAAGTTTGATGGTATTAATAATTTAAATCAATTACGAGAAATTGAAGCAGAAAATCAAGAAGGTTTTGTGATTCGTTTTAAAAGTGGATTACGGATAAAAGTTAAATTTGCTGAATACGTCAGACTCCATCGTATTATTACTCAAACTTCTACTACCGTTGTCTGGGAAAATTTGGCTACAGGTAAATCTTTTGAGGAATTATTAGAAAAAGTTCCTGATGAATTTTATGAATGGGTCAAGCAAACTAAAACGGAATTAACCAAACAGTTTGACACAATTTTATTAGAAGCAAAATCTAATTTTAAAACTTTTGATACCCGCAAAGAAAATGCTGCCTACTTTTTAACTCAAAAATATCCCCACATCATGTTTAAGCTACTAGATAAAAAAGATCCTTCTGAATTAATTTGGAAAATGATTAAACCCGAATATAGTAAACCCTTTAAATTAGAAATATGAAAAAAGTTATTATTACCAAAGGATTGCCAGGAAGTGGAAAATCTACCTGGGCAAAAAAGCTAATTGATAAAAATCCTAATCAATATAAACGTATCAATAAAGATGATTTGAGAGCCATGTTAGACAACTCAAAACATTCAAAAGATGCGGAAAAATTTGTCCTAAAAATTCGTAATCAAATTATGTTAACTGCTCTAGAAGAGGGTAAACACGTTATTATTGATGATACTAATTTACATCCCAAACATGAAAAAGATATTCGAGAATTAACTAAAGGAATTGCAGAAGTTATTATTCAAGATTTTACTGATGTTGAGCTTGAAACTTGTATTAAAAGAGATTTGAATCGCTTAAATTCTGTCGGTGAAAAAGTTATTCGAGAAATGCATAATGATTTTCTTACACCCAAAACAGAAAATATTATTATTGATCCCAATTTACCCCATGCTATTATTTGCGATCTTGATGGAACTTTAGCTATTTTAAATAGTAGAAATCCCTATGATGCTTCCCTTTGTGAAAATGATGGATTAAATCTTGTTGTTGCTTCTTTAATCAGAGATAAATTAGTTTTATTAGTATCAGGTAGAGAAGATAAATATCGACAGCAAACCATTAATTTTTTAGGTAAATATCAGATTAATTACGATAAATTAATTATGCGAGAAACAGGTGATTTTCGTAAAGATTCTCTTATCAAGAAAGAAATATTTGATACCCAAATTCGAGGTTTTTATAATATCGATTTTGTATTAGATGATAGAAATCAAGTGGTACAAATGTGGCGACAATTAGGATTAATTTGCTTACAGGTTGCTGAAGGCGATTTTTGATAATCTATTAAAATAAAGAAGTCTTACCAGATGATGTTACGGTCTTAGGGAAGTTTAATGGAAATTGTCGGATCTAGAGGTATTTTATGGCTAATGCTATCCATGATATAGAGACCTTGAAATCGATCCAGCCAGAACAAATAATTGCTTATTTTAAACGAACTGGTTGGCAAAAAGAAACTTCCATTCCAGAGAAGGCTGAAATATGGATTTTCAAGAAAGAAGATTCCGATAAAGACTGTGTAGATATTTTATTGCCTCTTAATACTTCTTTTCAAGATTATCCTATTCGGATGAGTGAAATTTTGATGACGCTAGAAAAAATAGAAAATCGCTCTCAGAAAGAAATCTTTAAAAGTCTTACCAATAAATCTGTTACAGCGATCGCCCGACCTAGCAAGAGAAAAAGAAGGAATCCTGTAACAATTGTCTTAATTAAAAGAAATTTGGGTTTTTATGCCAAAAATCTTGATTAGTAAACTTTCTGAATTTGTGTACATATAAAGTTAAAATCAGGCAAAATGTTGTAGAGTCAATTTTAAAAACTTGATTTCTGAAATTTCAACCTAACAAACTCTATGAAACTTGCTTTTATTATCGATCGCCTTTCTTTGCTTGATCCCACCCACGATACCAGTGTCGCCATCATGGAAGCTGCCCAATTACTGGGTCATGAAGTTTGGATGACGGAAATTCATCAATTGAGTGTGATTAATGGAAAAGCCTGCGCCTCATTACAACAGTTAACCTTAAAACCCGTTGAATTAGTAGAAGGGCGTTGGGTCGCGACTCCCGATTGGTATCAAGTTTCTGAAAAGATAGTTCGTAATTTGGAAGAAATGGATGCGGTTTTGATGCGAAAAGATCCTCCCGTGAATGTGCGTTATCTTTATGCAACTTATATTTTGGATTTAATTGATCTCGCTAAAACTTTAGTCATTAATTCTCCCCAAGGCTTGCGCAATGCTAATGAAAAAATGTACACTTTTCAATTTCTGTCGGTAATGCCCGAAACGATGGTTAGTCAAGATAAAGCTTTGATTCGGCAATTTGTAGAAAAACATCAACAAGCTGTTCTTAAACCCTTGGGCGGAAAGGCAGGAGAAGGTATTCTTTTCATGGAACCAGGCGATCGCAATTTTAATTCCATGATCGAAGTTAGCACTCAACAAGGACAAGAGCCAGTGATGATTCAACGATTTTTACCTGAAGCCAAAGACGGCGATAAACGAATTATTTTATTGAATGGCGAACCAATTGGGGCAGTTAATCGCATTCCCACAGGTCAAGAATTTCGCGGCAATATGGCAGTGGGAGGACGAGTTGCTAAAACCGAAATTACCGACCGAGACCGAGAAATTTGTGCGATCGCTGGCCCAAAATTAGTCAAAGATGGTTTATATTTTGTCGGCATTGACATAATCGGTGGCTATTTAACTGAGGTAAATGTCACTAGTCCCACAGGCATTCGAGAAATTGATCGTTTGGAAGGATTAAACTTGGGGAAAACAGTAATTCATTGGCTGGAAACCACAAAAAAACTTACTAATTATTAATAATTTGTAATAAATTTCTTAAAATTAAAAGAGAACTTTTACTATCAATCTAGCTCTTTGCTATTTAAAGTAAATAAGGAAATTTAGGCAACATCCATCAACCTTAAAATAAGTAATAGTCAAAAATAACACTAAAAATCTGCATCCAATTAAATCAATTAAAATCTTGCTTATGTGCCGTTTGTTAGGATATTTAGGAAAATCAATACCATTAGAACAACTCTTATATAAACCAGAACATTCCTTAATTGTTCAAAGTTATCAACCCCAAGAAATGACCGCAGGAATATTAAATGCAGATGGTTTTGGATTAGGTTGGTTTGATGCTAAAAAAGAAACAGATCCCTATCTTTATAAAAATATTTTACCTATTTGGAATGACATTAATTTACCCCATCTCAGTCGCTGCGTAGAATCTAATTGTATTCTTAGTTATATTCGTAGTGCAACACCACCTTTAGCCATAGATTTAAGCAATTGTCAACCTTTTACTAAAGAAAAAATATTATTTATTCATAATGGATTTATTAATCATTTTCGTAAAACTCTTTATCGTCCAATTCGTAATTTGTTAAGTGATGAAAGCTATCAACTTATTCATGGAACAACGGATTCTGAACATATTTTCGCGCTCTTGATTAACGAGTTACAAATCAATCCAGAAATCGATCTTAAGACAGCTTTAAAAAATACTCTTATTAAATTAAGTCAACTCGCAAAATCAAAGCACACATACTTTTCAGCTAATATTATTGTTAGTGACTCAAAACAGTTGATTGCTTGTCGTTATGCTAATCGTAAACCCGTTCCTAGTCTTTATTGGTTAGAAAATAATTCCCGCTATTCAGATTCCGTTATTGTTGCTTCTGAACCTCTTTTTCAAGGTGAATGGAAAGCTTTTCCTGAAAATAGTATAATTGAGATAAAAGCAAATCTGGAAGTTAATTTGGGTCTAATTGAATAGTAAAACTCTCTTGGTATTTTGTGGTTGCAACATGACCAAAACAGAGTATCATAAATAGGCTGTGGGTTAAATGCCCTAGTCTTGTCTAATGGATGAGTCCTTAACTCGCATCATATTCTTTATAGGAGGTTTAAAAATTCAAGAATGACTCAAGTTGTCGTCGGTCAAAATGAACCCATCGAATCAGCTCTACGTCGCTTCAAGCGTCAAGTTGCCAAAGCAGGCATCTACACAGATTTCAAAAAGCATCAGTTCTTTGAAACGCCCCAAGAAAAACACAAAAGGAAAGAAGCAACGCGTAGAAGACAGCGTTCTCGTCGTCGTTAAATATAACGAATTATTATCTTGTTTGATCAACCCTTCTCGTTGTGGGAGGGGTTTGTTTTTGTGAATTATCAGTTTAATTTTCGGCATTATCAAAGAAAATTTAAAACTCCTTTACAAACTCATCATGGAACTTGGTTAGTTCGAGAAGGAATAATTTTACAATTAATGGATTGCGATCGCCGAATAGGATTAGGAGAAATTGCACCTTTGCCTTGGTTTGGTTCAGAAACGTTAGCGGAGGCTTTAAATTTTTGTTGGTCTATTGGTTCAACTTTATCGAAAGAATTAATTGATGAAATTCCTGATAGTTTACCTGCTTGTCAATTTGGTTTTGAATCTGCGTTTAATAATTTATATTCAGAACAATTGCTATCTGTTTTACCGAACAATAAATATAGTTATTTATTACCAACAGGGGAAAAAGCGTTAGAAATTATTAATAATTGTAATCACGAATTTACGACTTATAAATGGAAAATTGGCGTGGCATCTTTTGAGGTTGAAAGTCAGATTTTTCAAAAGCTTATTAAAAAATTACCCGAACTAGCTAAAATACGTCTAGATGCTAATGGTGGAATGACTTTAGAAGAGGCTAAAAAATGGTTATCTCTAGCGGATGCAGTCGGAAAAGTGGAATTTATTGAGCAACCTTTACCATCTAATCAGTTTTCTGATCTCTTGAAACTTACCGAAAATTTTAAAACCGCGATCGCTCTGGATGAATCAATTGCTAATTTAGGACAATTAAAAAGTTGTTATCAAGAAGGTTGGCGAGGAATTTATATTATTAAAGCCGCTATTATCGGATCGCCTAAACAATTACAAACCTGGTGTCAAAATCATGCGATCGATGTAGTATTTTCTTCTGTATTTGAAACTAAAATTGGTCAGGAAGCGGTCTTACAATTAGCAGAAAAATTGAATCAAACTCATCGAGCTTTAGGATTTGGAGTAAATCATTGGTTTGAAGATTCTGATGAATTATTTTTAGAAAAGTTTTGATTTTTTAGCTAACAAATTAAGTTTTTATACTCAATAAATATAAGAAATATTAACTTTTTAACTCATATTTTCTTTATCTAAGCGATCGCGTTTTGCCTGGTTTCTTCTTTTGTTTTTCAACCTTATTAACTCTAGATTCTATCTGAAATGAAGGAATTTCTTCAAGTTGAAAATTCTCCAAATTATATTGTTCACAAACCAAACTCAGCCGCATCCCTGAACTAATAACAGAATTAACTGAATGAGTGAGATCTCCTTGAAAAAATAGCAATATATTAGATTGAGGTTCGATTTTTGCGACTTGACGTTTTTGCGATCGCAAAATTAATTCTCCTCCCACCAAGTCCAGGGGAACTTCCACATAGAGAACACTAACAAAAAATGGTGGAGCAATGGTTTTGCAATAGGAACGCAGCGAGCGATCAATGTGAGGATCAACTTTAGAACCAGTTTTTAATAACAAAGGATTGAGATAAAAAGCATTACATTCTGGCAACAAAGCACGATCTAAATAGGTTTTGAAATAGGGAAATTGTTGTTCAACAGTAGTTAAATGCGATCGCCGAAAGACCAACGAAAAACCTTTAGTATTAACAAAATCGCGATTTAGATTATTAACAGAAAAATAAGGACAAGACAAAATTTGCCCTTGTAATTCACTCAGATAAGTTAACGGAAAAGCTTGGGAATGTTGAGAATAATAAGGCAATTTTTAAGCTAAGATAATGAAGTCTAAATTAAGTCTAGCTGATGACAGATTATGGCCGAAAGAGTCGCGATCGCCGTAATTCCTAGAGCCAAAATAGGGTGTTGTCCTTGAGCAACTGCAAATGATGTTACGATTCCTGCACCAATACCCGCCGTTAATGCAGCACGGAGATAATCCTTATCCTGATTACTTTTATACATAGCTAAACCAAATTGATCAAACATGAGCGTGCTTTACACAATATCATCTCTTTTCCGACTACTTTGAGAATTGCAATCAAGCTTTAAATTTAGCTACTTTTCTTTACAATTTTTGTTAACAGACAGCGATCGCCTAATTTTTCCATCTTTTCCATAATGGTATTTTACAAAGTTGAAAGATCCTTCGTGTAGGCAGGATTGACATTGGCAAGTTTGGTAACAATTTTGGGTTTAAGTTTTTCAAATTCTTGTTTTAATAAACGTTTGGTTATTTGAGGACTTCCGCCTGGCATTGAATGACTATCAGAAGCCCATTCCTTCAGTAATTTACATTGATTTGGGGCAACGGTCGCCGTCATTGCTTGTTGACAACGATGAGGATTTTCCAAAGCAAAAAATAAAATCCAATACTGACTGGCTTCACCCAGTAAACTAGCAAAACGCTGTCCTGAAGAAGTTTTTAAGTCCAGATAACAAGGCAACCAACGCGGCCCATGCTCCTTATGATAAAGAACCGTAATCCAAAGAATCATAGGATGGGGAGTTGTCATCATTAAAAACTGGTTATAACGAATACTGCTCATGCGGCTGAGAATATCTTGCTGCTCTAACATCACCCAAAGTGTCGCAAACTTTCCTTCCGATGCCTGCATAACATGGGGAAAAACAATTTTTTGAACAGGCTTATCCTTAGGCCAACCCATTTGTAAACAAGTTTCTTTTACCCCAGGAAGTGTGGTACGAGTACGAGTTTTTTCTGAAACAATTTTTTGTGAAACATCCGCAACAATAGTAGGCCCAGAATTATCAGGAAGACTAAAAAGAGTTAGCTCTGGCCGAGGAACTGACTTGGTTTGGTTAAATTGATCAATGTCAATGGCTTCGATCGCGCGTAGAACTTCTTCTATTTTTTGAAATCGATTTTTAGGAAGTTTTTCTAGACATTTCATGACCAATGATTCGACTTCTTTGGGAACACGATGACTAGGATTAATCGGTTGTGGTTTGGTATGATGATGGGCTTCGTACCAACCGCCAAAAGAAGAATTATCGGGGAACAACGGCATATCTCCAGTCAACATCTCATACATCATGATGCCCAAACTATAAATATCTGAACGATTATCCAGTTCTTTTCCTTCCATTTGCTCTGGAGAACAATAAGCCAAAGTTCCCATAAAAGCTTGAGTTTGAGATTCTTCTGATTGAACTAATTTTGCAATACCAAAATCGAGGATCTTAACTAATTCTCCTAAAGCCGCATCTTCGACTACCAAAATATTATTAGGTTTAATATCTCGATGAATAATTGGACAAAGCTCACCTTGATAAAGAATGCCTTTATGAGCGCACTCTAAACCAAAACAAATTTGACGAACAACCTTTAAAAAACGATTGACAGGGAGCGGGCGATATTTAATGATGTCACCCAAACTTTCTCCTTGCAAGAATTCCATCACATAAAAAGGAATTTCTTTTTCGTCTAATCCATAATCTTTAACCCGAACAATATGACTACTTTTTTCTCCCAACAAAGCCGAAATTGTTGCTTCTCGCTCAAACCGTTCTTTCATTTTCTGGTTAAGCAAGGCTTGAGAAAGAAATTTAACAGCGACAGTAACTCCGCCCAGGAGTTTATCTTCAGCCCGATAAACTTGGCCCATAGCACCACTACCAGCGAGTTCCATCAATTGATAACGGTTGGCAAGTAAGCGGCGATGTCTGTGGTCGGGAGCCATAATCGAACTAACCTTGAGTGGGTAATGGGAAAAGAAAATACACGATTAAATAAAAATAAATAAAGAAAAAATTTAAGATTATTGATGTTCTAAAATTGCTTCCATTGTGCTAGTGAGGTAATGTCCTGCCAGAATTCCACTCGCCAGATGATAGCGATTGTCGCTCAAACGATGAAATGTCTCAAAGCCACTCTTACGTTGGCGATCGCCTAGAACCCAATAGCGTTGAACAATAGATTCGGGAGCAATCCAGCCTTCACCCTCGACTCGACCCAATAAACTTTGTTGTAAGACATAAGTATATTGACGTTCTTCGCCATTAAGACGACCCCGATATTGAAAAGAAATTTCTTCTCGGCTGCCATCAGGAAAAATGAGTTTTGTGACCATTGTAAACCAATCTTCTTGATTCCAGGCAATAATTGTCCTTCCTTTAACTGGAATAGGCATTTCATTGCGTTCTAGCCAGTGGCCTTCAATATTCCAGCGTCCTGCTTCCATTAAAAAGGTGTGTGCCAAGTTATCACTCCTTAAAATTAATTGTGATCATTGAAAAACACCTTTCTATAGTTGAGTATTCCCATAAGCTGGATTAAACCTACCATTACTCCTCAAATTGTTGATCAAGAAAACTTTTATTGACATCTTCCTTGCCAGAAAAGATGAGAAGCTTTATCTATTCAAACATATTAAGTTGCTTAAATAATGGGGGAATAAGTAATTTAAAAAAGTAAACTGGGAAAGTCTGTCTGAATCTTTCTTCGTCTAATTTATTAGTTCCAGATCGCATAAAATAAATAAGTTGTAAACTTTTCCTAGTTATAAAATTATGTTAAACCTAAAATTTTAGATGGTTTTTTATGAACTAGAATTAGAATAAGATCAACAGAATCACTAAAGTAATAAGAACAATTAAAAAATGGAAGAATTACTAGAGCTAAAGACATTATTACTCGGAGGAAACATCCCTGAAGCCTTGCTATTGGTAGAGGAAATGACAGAGATGAGCAAGGATGATAAGCTAAATAAAATTTTTAGTTTTGGTATTATTCTATTATTACATTTGATTAAACAACAGTCGGAGAAACGCACTACGAGATCCTGGGATGTTTCAATTCGTAATTCTGTACGACAAATTCAACGCTCAAACAAACGACGCAAAGCTAATGGCAATTATCTAACTCTTGAAGAGTTACGAGAAACTTTGCTTGATGCTTACAAATCTGCTTTAGATAAAGCTGCACTGGAAGCTTTTGAAGGGAGATATGAAGCAGAAGCGATCGCAGCAATGTTTGACTATAATCTCATATTGGATCAAGCAATAGAGTTAATTCTAGAAGAGAATTGATCAAAAAAAATCTCCAAATTTTAGATAAATTCAGAGAGATTTCTTTATCTAAAAAAGAAGAAAATTAAGCGTCTTTTTTGTCTTTTTGAGCTTTAGCTAATTTGCGTTTGAAGCCAGCACCAAAACCAGCAGCAGTCATCGCGCCAAGAATAGTTAATGGTTCAGGAACGGCTGAGGCAAGGGTCTTATTGTTTTGGTCGAGAACCCCTGAAGAAGTATTATCGTTATCTTTAACGGTTAAAAGGCTCCCAAACGATGGACTATCGTAATTTAACGCAAAAATAGATGAAAATGTGCTGTTTACAGCAGCAAAAGAACTGTTCGTAAAATCAATCTGACCATTAGAAACGACAAAATTATTTACAGATACATTATTAAAATATGAAAAGACATCAATTGGATCGGTGTATCCTAGTGTCGCAGGAGTTGAAGTTATTGTTATGGCAGTTGCCGCAAATGTGCCATTGCCATCACCTAACACAATTGTTCCAGCCACGGTACCAGGAGTTAGTCCTTCAACATTTGAAAAACTAAAACTAAAATTGGCAGCTTGAGCAGGATCAGCCATTAATGCTAGAGAAGCTAGAAAGCCAGTCAGGGCAAGAATTTTAGTGGTTCTGAGGGGGGGGGTAAGGTTCTTCATTTTGATTTTTTTAGGTTGCTAAGATGATTCAGTGAAAGAAAATAAATAATAGATGCAATAATTAAAAATTAGAACAATTAGAACAACAGGATTCAGAAGCATTTACCTCAAAATTTTACCCTAAATTCGATAAAATGTAAAATAAATAAGCTATTTATTCTTTTTTAAGTAATTTTACTGAGATGGAAATTTTACCCGCAATTGATTTACTTGATGGCCGTTGTGTCCGACTTTACCAAGGTGATTATCAACAATCCCAGATTTATCACGAAAATCCTGTTGAAGTTGCCAGAATGTGGGCAGA
>JANNLO010000242.1:0-6222 GCA_031396835.1 Snowella sp. SOY_38_metabat_116 | reverse complement strand
TTTAACTTTTTTCCGTCTCTGCAACCTTCTTTCCTCTTTTTTGAAAATTAGGTCTTTTTTCTTAAGTTGACACCAATGATTGCGTGCGCCCAGAACATCTCGGTTGCCCTGGATCGAATTTCATAGAGGCGATCGCTTTTTTAGAATTGAATTGAATTGGTTGATGAGGATTTGGAAATTAATTGGGCGATCGCAATTCGCCGCTACGATTTGTTGTTTTTGGTTAAATTTGATACCGTTTTACGCATTAATACAGCAAAATTCAAGAAAACTTAATATTTTCGTTAAGTAGATCTGGCTTTTCAGAGTCACCACCGTTACAATTTTAAGATCAGGGGATAAGCACTAGACCAACCTTTGACCCAAACCCTGCCAACGAATCGCTCACAACAGACATTTCTTTTGAAATCTTTTGAAAAATTTATGAATAATTTAGTCAACACCCAAATTTTACCACCCGTCCGACAAGGACTTTATGATCCACAGTTCGAGCATGATGCTTGTGGTGTCGGCTTTATTGTTCATATTAAAGGAAAGCAATCCCATGACATTGTGGAGCAGGCGTTGACCATTTTGCTCAATCTGAATCATCGTGGTGCGTGCGGTTGTGAAGCGAATACGGGCGATGGTGCGGGAATTTTGATGCAGGTTCCCCATAAATTTTTACAAAAAAAGGCGATCGCAGAAGGTTTTACACTCCCTGAATTTGGCCAATATGGTGTGGGTAATATTTATAGCTCTCCCGATCGCGTTGCCAGGGAAGAAGGACGACAAATTTTTGAAGAGTTAGTCAAAAGAGAAGGATTAACGGTATTGGGATGGCGGGATGTGCCAACGAATAATGCTTCCCTGGGAGACACAGCCAAGGCCAGTGAACCCTTTATGCAGCAAGTGTTTATTGCCCGTCCTGCCGAAATGAGTGATGATCTGGACTTTGAGCGTAAATTATTTATTATTCGTAAACTTTCCCACAATGCCATTCGTGCCGTAAATATTGATAATTTTTGGTATATTTCCAGTCTTTCTGCCCGAACCTTGGTTTATAAAGGGATGTTAATGCCTGTGCAGGTGGGCGATTATTATCCCGAACTTCATGATCCTGAGATGGAAAGTGCTTTGGCTCTGGTTCATTCCCGCTTTAGTACCAATACTTTCCCCAGTTGGGAGCGATCGCACCCCTACCGCTACATTGCCCATAACGGTGAAATCAACACCATGCGCGGGAATACCAATTGGATGCACGCCCGTCAGGCATTGTTTGAGTCGCCGCTTTTTGGGGAAGACATGGAAAAGGTGAAACCTGTTATTAACGTAGAAGGCAGTGACTCGACTATTTTTGATAATGCCTTGGAATTACTGTATTTATCGGGTCGTTCTTTGCCCCATGCGGTGATGATGATGATTCCTGAACCCTGGACAGCCCACGAGTCCATGAGTGCAGAAAAAAAGGCGTTTTATAAATATCATTCCTGTTTGATGGAACCCTGGGATGGCCCCGCCGCGATCGCCTTTACCGATGGCACGATGATGGGTGCAGTCCTGGATCGGAATGGTTTACGCCCTTCTCGTTATTACGTGACGAAAGATGATTTAGTGATCATGGCTTCGGAAGCGGGAGTTTTACCGATTGAACCCGAACGAGTTTTATCCAAGGGACGTTTGCAACCTGGCAAAATGTTTTTGGTTGATACCAAAGAAGGACGTATTATTGCGGATGATGAAGTTAAAGCAAAAATCATTTCTGAGCATCCTTACGGTGAATGGTTGCAAGAAAATCTCGTTTCTTTGGATCAATTACCTGGGGATGGGCAGAAGGCATTAGAGCCGACGGATTTATCGCTGTTGCAACGTCAACTGGCTTTTGGTTATACTTTTGAAGATTTGCGGATTTTATTAACGCCCATGGCCCGTGACGGAGTAGAAGCAACGGGTTCGATGGGAGCAGATACACCGATCGCTGTTTTGTCGGATAAGCCAAAATTGCTTTATAACTATTTTCAACAATTATTTGCCCAGGTCACCAATCCGCCGATTGACTCGATTCGGGAAGAAATTATTACTTCTCCTGATACTACCATTGGTTCTGAAGGGAATTTGTTAAATCCCACGCCTCAAAGTTGTCATTTAATTGAGTTAAAAACTCCGATTATTACTAATGAAGAGTTGGCTAAATTGAAAGCGTTGGGATCCCCCCTAACCCCCCTTGATAAGGGGGAAAATATTGCTTCTAGCACAACCAAAGCCTCCCTTTTTAAGGGGGGTGCCGAAGGCGGTTTCAAATCCATCACCTTGCCGATTTTATTCGATCCCAAGCAAGGTAGTCAGGGTTTGGAATCGGTTATTGCCGATATATGCAATCAGGCTAATCAGGCGATCGCGGATGGGGTGAATATTATCATTCTGTCTGACCGAGGAGTGAGTGCAGAAAAAGCCGCAATTCCTGCTTTACTCGCGGTTTCGGGCTTACATCACCATTTAATCCGTGAGGGAACTCGTACCCGTGTCGGTCTGGTTTTAGAATCAGGCGAACCCCGGGTCGTGCATCACCATGCCGTTTTAATTGGTTATGGTTGCGGTGCGATCAATCCCTATATGGTGTTTGAAACTTTTGAGGGCATGATTGCCGATGGTTTATTGCCAGGAGTTGATTACTATACGGCTTGCAAAAATTACATCAAAGCAGCTACTAAGGGCGTGATTAAAGTTGCCTCTAAAATTGGAATTTCTACTATCCAGAGTTATCGCGGGGCGCAAATTTTTGAGGCGATCGGTTTAAATAAATCGGTGATTGATAAATATTTTACCTGGACAGCATCGCGCATTGCAGGTTCAGATATCGATATTCTCACTAAAGAAGCGGTATTACGTCATCAGCACGCCTTTCCCGACCATTCTAGCAATATTCCTACTCTGGATGCAGGGGGAGAATACCAATGGCGTAAGGATGGAGAAGAACATCTTTTCAATCCCCAAACCATTCATAATTTGCAAAAAGCGGTGCGAGAAGACAATTACGCGGTTTATCAAGAGTATGCCAAGCTGGTCAATGAACAAGACCAGAAATTCTATACGCTACGGGGTTTATTAGACTTTAAACAACGAGAACCTATTCTTCTCGAAGAAGTGGAACCCATTGAAGCCATTATGAAACGCTTTAAAACGGGAGCCATGAGTTATGGGTCTATTTCCCAAGAAGCCCACGAATCCTTGGCGATCGCGATGAACCGTATCGGCGGCAAATCCAATACAGGGGAAGGCGGCGAAGATCCCGAACGTTATACCTGGACAAATGACCAGGGCGACTCGAAAAATAGTGCCATTAAACAAGTGGCATCGGGACGCTTTGGGGTAACAAGTTTGTATTTATCCCAGGCAAAAGAAATTCAGATCAAAATGGCCCAGGGCGCGAAACCAGGGGAAGGCGGTCAATTACCAGGCAAAAAGGTCTATCCCTGGATTGCAAAGGTGCGCCATTCGACTCCTGGTGTGGGTTTAATTTCTCCCCCGCCCCACCACGATATTTATTCCATTGAAGATTTAGCTGAGTTGATTCATGACCTCAAAAATGCCAATCGGGATGCCCGTATTAACGTCAAATTAGTTTCCGAAGTGGGTGTGGGAACGATCGCAACAGGGGTAGCCAAAGCCCATGCGGATGTGGTCTTAATTTCAGGCTATGACGGCGGAACAGGTGCATCTCCCCAAACTTCGATTAAACACGCAGGACTGCCCTGGGAACTGGGACTCGCTGAAACCCATCAAACCCTCGTTCTCAATAATCTGCGATCGCGGATTGTGGTAGAAACCGATGGACAAATGAAAACAGGACGGGATGTGATCATCGGGGCCTTACTCGGTGCAGAGGAATTTGGCTTTTCGACGGCTCCCTTAGTTTCCCTCGGTTGTATTATGATGCGGGTTTGTCATCTGAATACCTGTCCAGTAGGAATTGCTACCCAAAATCCCGAATTACGCGCTCAATTCACGGGAGATCCTGCCCATGCGGTAAATTTTATGACCTTTATCGCCACAGAAATGCGGGAAATCATGGCCCAATTGGGTTTTCGCACTCTGACAGAAATGGTCGGTCGCACCGATATTCTGGAGCCGAAAAAGGCTGTTGACCATTGGAAAGCCAAAGGGATTGACCTCTCTGCCATTCTCTACCAGCCGGTCGTTGGCCCCGAAGTCGGTCGTTATTGCCAAATGGCCCAAGATCACGGCTTAGACAAATCTTTAGACATCACAACTTTGTTAGATCTCTGTAAACCCGCGATCGAGAAAGGCGAAAAAGTTAAAGCCACCTTACCCATTAAAAACATTAATCGCGTCGTGGGAACGATTGTGGGCAATGAAATCACCAAACGCAATTGGGGCGGTTTACCGGTCGATACCATCCATCTACACTTCCAAGGCAGTGCAGGTCAAAGTTTCGGAGCCTTTGTACCCAAGGGTGTCACCCTCGAACTAGAAGGCGATGCCAACGACTATCTGGGCAAGGGTTTAAGCGGTGGTAAGTTAATTGTTTATCCGCCTGTTGCTTCCACTTTTACCGCCTCGGAAAATATCATCATTGGCAATGTGGCGTTGTACGGTGCAACCAGTGGTGAAGCCTATATTGCAGGGATGGCGGGCGAACGTTTTGGGGTTCGCAATTCAGGGGTCAATACGGTGGTGGAAGCTGTCGGTGATCACGGTTGCGAATACATGACAGGCGGTAAAGTCGTCGTCCTGGGCTTAACGGGTCGTAATTTTGCGGCGGGGATGAGTGGCGGTGTGGCCTATATCCTCGATGAGTCAGGAGATTTTGCGACTCGTTGTAATCAGTCGATGGTTGGTTTGGAATCTTTGGAAGACCCTGAAGAAATTCAGGATCTGTATGATCTCATCCAAAACCATGTCACCTATACGAATAGTGAGAAAGGATCGGCTGTTCTGGCGAATTGGGAGTCGATGATTCCTAAGTTTGTGAAGGTGATGCCGAGGGATTATAAGCGGGTTCTCCAGGCGATTAAGAATGCGTTGGAGGCTGGTTTAAGTGGGGACGATGCGCTGAATGCGGCGTTTGAGGAGAATGCGCGGGATGTGGCGCGGATTGGGGGTAGTTAGGGTAAGCTAAGATACAGGGGATGGATTTTAAATCCCCTATATTTTTTAATAACTTGTTAATTTATTATGATTAAAAGTCAAAGGGGAGAGTTTTATGTATATTGATCGTGTTAGACTATCAAATATTTTAAAAACAAAACCTAGTAATATCAGAAAAATCAAACAATCCAATGAGAAAATAATTATAAACCTGTGGAATTCTAAAGAGTTATTGACTATTGAGCTTCAAGACTATAAAAAATTCATAGATGAACAGAAGCAAAAATCTCAGAAATCTAATAATGGAAAAACCAAAGGAATAGGCCAAATTCTCATAGCTGTTGGCACAGTTTTTTTGATTAATGGCTTTACCATGAATACTACTGTTTCAACGGGTTTTGGCTATGTTCATAATATTGGCTTAATAAGTGAACAAAACAATAGAATACAACTGGGAGGAATTATTTTTATTGGTGGAGTAATTCTTTTTTGCTTTGACAAACGAGATTCTTAGTTCAATCAGCAATTTTGTTGTGCAAGGTTCACTCATAAAACTATTTTTTATGATCGAAAAATGAAAAAACGCTATTTTGAAGAGCAAACCCTATGCGACATTTAAATTATGAAAATATGACGGATGAAGAGTTCGTCGCGGCCCTCAAGTTGGATGAGGAGGAACTGGCTTTACTCGAAAGTATTGAAAGTGGTGAGTGGGTTAGTGTCCCTAATGTAGAACAAGAGATTCAACGTTTACAGGCAATGGCCAGGGAGCAAATTGCTAGACAGAAAATTGAGGTTAAGATGTCTATGCAGGACAGCAATCAGCTTTATGATTTGGCGGAGCAGTTAGGAATGTCGGTTTCTGCTGTGGTTCAGGATGTGATGCACAAATATTTGGGAGGTGATTTGGTTGAAAAAACGCAATAAATTTACCCCACGATCGCCTTTCTGGTCATTTAGTTGATGAATGAGCCTGTAAACATTGGGGATAGTTAGGTTAGACTGGTTAGATTTATAGTGGCTTGCCCTGCTATTATAAGCTAAATTTCAGTATAATTAGGGCTTGCTGAATAAAGCTGAAAGCGTTATTGAAAAAGGGCTGGGGAGATTTAGCGAGAAAAAAAGTGCGAGAAA
>JANNLO010000204.1:0-6842 GCA_031396835.1 Snowella sp. SOY_38_metabat_116 | reverse complement strand
TCCAACATTGAGCGACTGAGTTCTAATGTTAGTTCTATTTTTATTTTTGAACCTTCTATATTAATTAGTCTTGCTGTCATAAAATTTTCCTCTTTATCACTTTTTATTTTATTTTATCACTTTTTATTCTTTTCATCAACGCGGGGTCACACCCCCTGGTTTAAAGTTTTTAACGGCGATCGCATTAATGATTATCACCTTAGCATAGAAGAAAAACAAAAAGCACGGGAGATAAGCCATGAATGAAAAACAACTTTCTCGTCTGATCATAGAAGGTTTTAAATCTATCCGAGAATGCGATTTAAAACTGACAGAATTAAACATTTTGATTGGCCCAAATGGTGCAGGAAAATCAAATTTTATTAATTTCTTTCAACTCATCCAACAGATTTTAGAAGAAAATCTACAACTTTATGTTAGTAAACAGGGTGGCCCTGATACTTTATTATATTTTGGACGTAAGAAAACAGAGCAGATTAAAGCAGAACTTTATTTTGGTAACAATGGTTATAAATTTACTTTAGAACCGACCCAAGACAACCGTTTAATATTTTCTAAAGAATGTTTTTGGTGGGATAAATGGGGAGATTGGGGTAAATTTGGAACTGGTCACTTTGAGACAAAGGTGGAAGAACAGCGAGTTAAAACACCTATTTATAGTTATACTGTTCCTGCTATGAAAAGCTGGCGAATTTATCATTTTCATGACACCAGTGAAAGCGCGAAAATTAAACAAATTCATAGTTTGAATGATAATAGTTACTTGCGAACAGATGCGAGTAATTTAGCCGCTTTTCTCTACTTGTTAGAAGAAAAATACCTAAGCCATTACCAACGTATTGTTAAAACTATCCAACTTGTGGCTCCCTTCTTTGGTGACTTTTTTCTGCGTCCGAAACCTGATAATCTTGAAAAAATCGAACTTGAATGGATAGAGAAAGGAGAAGATATTCCCTTCAAAGCTCATCATCTCTCTGATGGAACGCTACGTTTTATTTGTCTTGCTACCGTATTACTACAACCTGACTCATGCCAACCCGAAACTATTTTGATTGATGAACCTGAATTGGGACTCCATCCCTACGCCATTAAAACCTTAGCCGCCTTGCTCCGATCTGCTTCTAAATCTAAACAAATTATTATTTCTACCCAGTCCGTTGAACTGCTCAATGAATTTGAACCTGAAGATGTGATTGTCAGCGATCGCACTGATGGATCAACTTATTTACATCGCCTAGATGCTGCATCTCTTACCACCTGGCTGGAAGAATATTCCTTGGGAGAACTCTGGCAGAAAAATATTTTGGGGGGAAGACCGTCAAGATGATTAGAATTCATATATTTTGTGAGGGACAGACAGAAGAAACGTTTGTACGTGAGGTATTAACAGAGCATTTTAATCGCTTAGAAATTTGGCTAAATCCCATTGTTATTCAGACTGGTAAACGGGGAAAAGGAGGAGCCGTTAGTTATGGCAAAATCAAATGGCAAATCGAAAATAAATGTAAGGAAGACCAATCTGCTTGGGTAACGACACTATTAGATTTATACGGTTTACCGTCTGATTTTCCAGGTATAGAGTCCTCTGAAAAAGACTCTTTTAAAAAAGCAAAGATGATTCTCTCAAAAATCAAAAAAGATATTAATCAATCTAACTTTATTCCGAACTTGGTTGTTCATGAATTTGAAGGACTACTTTTTAGTGACTTCCAAGCTTTTAGTAATTACTTTGAGTCACCTGAAATTATTGAAAAATTAAGAAACGTTCGCCAAGAATTTGACTCACCTGAACATATTAATGATGGGCGAGAAACTGCTCCCTCTAAACGTATTCTGAAAATCTGCGATCGCTACGATAAAATTTTACACGGTTCCCTGATCGCCTTAGACATTGGACTCGATCAAATTCGTCAGGAATGTCCCTTTTTCGATTATTGGGTAAAAAGTTTGGAAACCTTACCTTCAGGAGGTAAACTGTGAAAATTCTAGACTATTTGCTTAAATCCCTTCGAGATGCAGCGATTTTTAACCCTGATGTTCAGGTAGCTCCTTTTTGTATCCTTTGGCCCGATAGCGATCGCCAATGGCAGGCTATTATTCCTCTTCTTCAGAACGAACTACCCCAACTCTTTGTTTTGGGTGACTATACTCCTGAAAAACGCACTGGGCCAGCTATTTGGTTACGTTGTGTGGTAGATAAGGCCATTCCCGAATTTTCCTTCTCTTCAGAAATAACTCCTATTCTCTACTTACCAGGGGTTAGCCGTCAGGATCTACGAGCTATAGAAAGTTGTCCTGATTTTCTTAAAGCGATCGCCGAATTGCAATATCGTGGGGTTATTTGGTCACAGGTTAATTCTAAAGATTGGACGGTTTTAGCTTTTTTAAAATCCAATCAAGGTGGACTGAATCTAGACGTTGCTCAGGATCAAGAGACGAAAAAAGCCCTTCTGCGATCGCTCTATCTTTTACTGAATGAAGAAATAGAATTACTTAAAAATAAACGACTAGATAAGGATTATTTCAATACTCTCTTAACTGGTGGAGATCCCGTGCGTGATCTATTACAGTGGCTTGATCAAAGTGATGCTTTTCAACAAAGTCGAGAAGAACCTGAATGGCAAGCATTTGTTGAAGTTTGTAAATCTCAGTATGGGTTTAATCCTCCTAATGACGGCACGTTAATTGGTGTCACTCGATTGGCTAATCAAGTTGGGCCTTGGCGATCTGTTTGGGAACGCTACTGTGAATCTCCTCAACGTTATCCCTATATTCTTACCTATCTCCGCCAATGCAATCCGCCCAAGGATATTTTTTGGTCAGACTCCCAAGCTCCCCATCACGGCTGGCCTCAGTGGAACGAGGATCAAGAAAATCAGTTACGACAAGATTTGCGAGAGTTAGCCCAATTACCAACCCATCAGGCTCGTATCCGACTGATTGAATTAGAAAAATCTCACGGCGATCGTCGTCAATTGGTCTGGACAGAATTGGGAGAATCTCCTCTAGCTCAAGCTCTGCAATATTTGTCCCAAATAGCTGTGATCACCCAAAAGGCTCTCGTTACTGGAACAATTGAAGACTTAGCTCAGGATTACCAAGATCATAGTTGGCAGGCTGATTCCGCTCTTCTCTACGCGATCGCTCAAGTGGATAAAAGTCCAGATATTACTGCTGTTACTGAAGCAATCCGTGCTGTCTATTTACCCTGGGCAGAGGATTCGGCCCGACATCTGCAACAGGAAGTAGAAAAACAATCCTATCCTGGAGGAACTCTTCATCAGATTGAGCCTGTAACGGTTCCTAAAGGCGAATGTTGGCTGTTTGTAGATGGACTACGTTTCGATCTGGCAAAAAGACTCACAGAAAAACTACATCAATCGGGGTTAGATGTTACCGAGTCCGTTATCTGGACAGCCCTTCCCAGTGTTACCGCAACGGGAAAAGCCGCCGTTAGTCCTGTGAAAAATCTGATTGGCGGTCGTGAGGACAGCAAAGATTTTGAACCTTGTGTCGCTGAAACGGGCCAGTCTTTAAAAGGTGGTTATCATCTGCCCAAACTTTTAAAAGACAACGGCTGGCAACTATTAGAGGCAATGGAAATAGGTGATATAAATGGAAATGCCTGGTGTGAATTCGGCAATATTGACCACCAAGGGCATAATCTTGGTTGTAAATTAGCGAAACAAATCGATCCTCTCCTTAACGACATAGAAGAGCGAATTACAAATTTAATCAATGCAGGTTGGCCAAGATTACGAGTAGTCACTGATCACGGCTGGTTACTTTTACCAAGTGGACTTCCGAAAATTTCTATGTCTTCTGCCTTAACAGAAACTCAATGGAGTCGCTGTGCTGCTATGAAGCAGGGAGCTTCCACGGAGGAAAGGCTTTTTCCCTGGTTCTGGAATCCCTGTCATCAGTTTGTTCTTGCTAACGGTATTAGTTGTTTTCGGCAAGGAGAAGAATATGCCCACGGAGGTTTAAGTCTACAGGAATGTCTAATATTAGAATTAACCGTGATTCAAGGGAAACGAGAAGCAGACTTAGCGATCGAGATTACCGATATTGTCTGGAAAGGTTTGCGTTGTACTGTGGCAATAGAAGGTGACTATTCTGGCTTAACTTTGACATTGGATCTACGAAACCAGCCTGGAAATGTTAATTCCAGCATTGCCCTTAGCCCGAAAAACCTTAAGGACAATGGCACAGCTTCCCTGGTCGTAGAAAATGAAGAATTACAAGGGCAAAGTGTTAATCTTGTTATTCTAAACAGCGAAGGTCAATTGATTAAACAGGCGATAACGGTTATTGGAGAGGGTTAAAAAACAATGGAATTAGACCAAATTGATCGCTTAGCGGCAAACTGTTTAGAGGGTTATTTAGTTCGTAAGGACTTAGTACGAACCTTCAGTCGCCAATTTCCTGTTCCAACCTACGTGGTGGAATTTCTGTTGGGTCGTTATTGTGCCAGTACTGACCCTGAAGAGATCGAAGAAGGCTTGGAAATTGTTCAGCGTCAGCTTAAGTCTCGTACCGTTAAGGCAGGTGAAGAAGAATTATTTAAAGCTAGGGCTAAAGAAAATGGAGAAGTTAAAATCATTGATTTGATTACAGCCCGTCTTGATACCAAAACTGATTCGTACATCGCCACACTGCCTAGTTTACAGATCAATGATGTTCGAGTTAGTTCTGATCTGATCAAACACCATGAACGAATGCTCACTGGCGGCTTTTATGCTGAAATTACTCTTGATTATGATTCGGCGATCGCACAAGAAAAAAAAGGAAGACCCTTTGGTGTGGAATCCCTGCGAGAAATTCAGCTTTCCCAACGGGATGTATTGACTATCTTGGCCGAGTCAAGACAACATTTTACGACTGTAGAATGGATAGATTTTTTGCTCCGTTCTATTGGAGTCGAGTCAAAATCTTTATCAGACCGACAAAAAAATGCTCTTTTACTGCGGATGGTTCCTTTCGTCGAATGTAATTATAATCTCGTAGAATTGGGGCCTAGAGGAACAGGTAAAAGTCACCTTTTCCAACAGGTTTCACCCTATGCTCATCTCATTTCGGGTGGTAAAGCTACTGTGGCAAGAATGTTTGTTAATAATTCGAGTGGTCAACGAGGGTTAGTTTGCCAATACGATGTCGTTTGTTTTGATGAAGTCTCTGGGGTTTCTTTTGATCAAAAAGATGGTGTAAATATCATGAAAGGATATATGGAATCAGGAGAATTCAGTCGAGGCAAAGAAAGTATTAGGGCTGATGGCAGTATTGTTTTGGTAGGAAACTTTGATGTGGATGTTGAACATCAACAAAGAATTGGACATCTATTCGGCCCTATGCCTCCTGAAATGCGAGACGATACCGCCTTTATGGATCGGATTCATGCTTTTTTGCCTGGTTGGGATGTCCCTAAAATAAATAAAGAATTATTAACTAACCACTTTGGTTTAGTGAGTGACTTTCTTTCCGAATGTTGGAGCCAATTACGAAATCAGAGCCGCATTAGTCAACTACAAAATCGTGTCTTTTTTGGAGGAGCATTATCAGGTAGAGATACTAATGCCGTCAACAAAACTGTCAGTGGCTTACTAAAACTGCTTTATCCTCAAAGTGACACAAAGGTTCCAGAAGATGAACTTGAATGGGCTGTCAGAATTGCAATGGAAGCCAGACGTAGAGTTAAAGAACAACAAAAGCGTATTGGTACAGCCGAGTTTCGGAATACCCATTTTAGTTATGTTTTGGGCAATGATGGTATTGAAAAATTTGTTTCTACTCCCGAACTTTCCAGCGAAAACAGTATTAGTGGTGATCCTCTAGAACCTGGACAAGTGTGGAGCATTTCCCCAGGGAATATTGACAATGAAAATCCAGGTTTATATCGAATTGAAGTTAATGAAGGCTCTGGTTCTGGTGTGAAAATTCTTAACAAACCAATTCCACCCGCTTTCCGTGAAAGTATTAGTTATGCCGAGCAGAATCTATATGCACGAGCAATGCAATTAGTAGGAGATAAAGACCCGAAACAGCATGAATTTACAATTCAACTACGAGCTTTTGATGTTTCTAAATCAGGAGCAAAATTGGGTGTGGCTTCACTCATTGCGTTTTGTACGTCTCTACTTAAAAAAAGTGTACGAGGGGGTTTAATTATTGTTGGAGAAATTAATTTGGGAGGCTCTATTGAGCCGATCTCCAACCCGATTACAATCGCTGAAATTGCTATCGAAAAAGGAGCTACTGCTCTCCTTATGCCCGTCACTTCTCGTCGTCAATTATTTGATCTTTCGGACGATATGGCAACTAGAATTGATATTCAATTTTATTCCGATGCTAGGGATGCTCTGCTTAAGGCGATCGCAGAATAAGCTGCTCATCGGGTAGACACAGAAAAAGGGAAGATTAAAGATGAATCTCTAGAGTTTTTATTCCATAAAACCCACATTCAGCAGGTTATTTAAGACAAAAAATAATATTGCTGAGAAGAGGAACCAAGAAACTGCAAAATCAAATTTTGTTTAGGCGTGAGTGTAATAGAAGACTTAACCCCATTGACAAAGACAAGATGAACAGACTGAAAACATTGAAGAATCCACCTTAAAGTAGGACGAGCAGTCGGTTTGCCTTTTTGGTTTGGGAGAGTAGAATTTGTCCTTTCTAATGCCTGTCGAAGTTGAAATTGTCCTAAACTGTAGACCATGAGAGCAAGGGTCATAATCATTGCCAATGCCATGATACGTTTCGTACTTTTGAGAAAAACTCGGGTCGCAAAAAAGAGAGGATCTTTGATAAAACAAAATCCGCGTTCAGTAGTTTGTTGAGCCTTGTAT
>JANNLO010000179.1:0-4093 GCA_031396835.1 Snowella sp. SOY_38_metabat_116 | reverse complement strand
CCTATTTCGTCTATGATTCCTGCTATTATTCCCAAATGGTCTATATCTTGAATATCTATTTGCATTTCTTTTTTCATTTTGCTTACCTTAATTTCATTTAGATTAAAATAACATTTTACAATTTAACCTGCTGAATGTGGGATAAAACAAGACATTCATAAGACAATAAATTGAAATAAGACAAATCATATCAAAAAATTTAAACTTTTTTCGTTTTGTAAATTATAATCTTATTGAAGAATCTCACACCTTTTCAATTATAAATTGCATCATTTATAATAAATATTTATCAATCTATTAATCTTAGAAAAACGGTACAAAAGTAAGATCCTAATAAATTTTTTCTATAAACTTGATTTTAAGTTGGAGCATTAATAATTAATTATGAATATTTTTGGTAACTATTCTCGATACTACGATTTGCGATATCAGGACAAAAATTATCTAGGAGAAGCTCAATTTATTGATCAACTTATTCAAAATAATACTCCTAAATCTGAATCAATTCTCGAATTGGGTTGTGGGACTGGCAATCATGCGTTCCTTTTAGCAGAAAAAGGCTATAGCATTCATGGCATAGATTTAAGTGAAGAAATGTTGCAGCAAGCCCGCGATCGCCTATCTAGTATTTCTTCCGATCTTGCATCACGTCTTTCCTTTAGTTCAGGAGATATTCGTAAAACTCGGCTCAATCAGAAATTTGATGTCGTTCTTTCTTTATTTCATGTTATTAGTTATCAAACAAAAAATGAAGATTTACAAGCTGCTTTTGCAACCGTTAAAGAACATCTTAAACCTGGTGGAATATTTATTTTTGACTGTTGGTATGGCCCAGCCGTATTGAGTGAACCTCCAGCAGTTCGTGTGAAACGTTTGGAAAATGAAGAGATTCAAATTATTCGGATTGCGGAACCTTTAATGTTTGTCAATGATAACTTAGTCGATGTTAATTATCAGGTCTTTATTAAAGATAAAAAAAGTGGTGTTGTTGATGAACTTCAAGAAACTCATCGAATGCGTTACTTATTCCAACCAGAGATAAATTTATTACTTAATCAGCTAGGCTTGAAAGTTGTTGATTGCAAAGAATGGATGACAGGAAACACGCCATCAGGTAAGACTTGGGGAGTTTATTTTGTAGCACAGTTATAAGTTATAAAATAGAAAAAATTTGCAACTTTCAGACTATATTCAGAAAAAAACTTGTGATCAGATTACCCAATGGAGTATGATTAAGCAAAGCTTGCTTTAGGGTGGCTGGCGGAATGGTAGACGCACCACACTCAAAATGTGGCGACTTCGGTCGTGAGAGTTCGAGTCTCTCGCCGCCCATTAAAGTCAAAAATAAATTAGTTTTTTCTGAACAAAGTTGAGAGAAGATTGCTTAATTATGGCTAAATTTGGTCTGGGAACCCGGCTATTTTTGTCTCACTTTCTCGTGATGCTGGTGGGATTAAGCAGTTTTGTGGTATTGGCTAAATTTTCTTCACCCAGGATGTTTGTCTTGCGGCTAGAACAATTGGAGCATCAAGGATTTATCACGGTGAGGTCTGCTCGCACTTATTTGGTCAAAGGTTTTGAGACCGCTTGGAATGGCAGTGCGGTTTGGTCTATTATTTTTGGGGCAAGTGCCGCAGGTGGATTGAGTTATTTTGCTGCTGAACGCATTATGAAACCTTTAAACCAAATGAAAGCGATTACCCAAAAGTTTGCGGCAGGGGATTTGGAGGAGCGAATGCCAGAAAGTTTTATTCCTGAGTTAAATCAGTTGGGTAATAGTTTTAATCGCATGGCTAGTAGTTTGGAAGGAGTTGAGCAGCGACGGCGGGAATTGATCAGTGATCTCACGCATGAATTGCGATCGCCACTGACGATTGTGAGGGGTTATTTGGAAGAATTGGCTGATGGCAGAATTGCGCCCACGACGGAACTTTATTTGCGGTTGGTCAACGAAACGCGGCGACTTGAACGTTTAACTAGTGATCTACAAGAATTGTCTAAAGCAGAAGCGGGTTATTTGTCGATTAATATTCAACCGATTAATTTACTTACTTTATTAAAAACATTGGTAGAAAAATTTACGGATCAATTATTAGAAGATGGGCCTATTTTAAGATTAGATTGCTGTGAAGATTTGCCCCTAGTTATGGCCGATTTAGATCGTACAGAGCAAATTTTAGTAAACTTGTTGGGCAATGCTATTCGTTATACAGAAAAAGGTGAAATTGTAGTCAAAACTTGGCGGACTAAAGAGCAAGCTTGGGTAGCTATTATCGATACGGGAATTGGTATTACTTATGAGGATTTACCCTTTATTTTTGAACGGTTTTGGCGCGCTGATAGGTCAAGATCTCGTTATTCTGGGGGAACTGGTATTGGTTTGGCGATCGCGCGTCGTTTGGTGGAATTACAAGGTGGAAAACTTGAAGTTAGCAGTGAAATTGGTAAGGGCAGTGAATTTCGTTTTTGTTTAGCGATCGCCTAAGTTAATAATAAATAAACAATAACTTTTTTATGAATTTTACAAAATTATACGACTAAAAATCGGTTTCTAAATGTAGTTTATCTTGATGACATTTTAAAAGATATAATTAACAAAAAAACAAAAGATAAATCCAAGGATGCTCATGCAATTTAGTGAATTAGCCGAAAAATTAAGTCCTTTTATTCAAGTTAATAGTTTCACAACTCAACCTGACAATAATCCAGATATTCGCGGCGTTGCTGCCGTTGAAGAAGCAACCTCAGAGCAACTCAGCTATATTGAAGGGACAAAATTTGCGGGCATGATCACAAAAACCCAGGCCAACACTTTAATTTTACCATTGGATGAAAACTTACAAATTCAAGCGACTGAAAAAAGTCTGGCTTGGGTTGCCACTTCTAATCCCCGTTTGGTTTTTGCTGAGGCAATTCGTCTTTTTTATCAACCGTTTCAGCCGTCTCCTGAAATTCATGCAACCGCAGTGATTGACGCTTCTGTTGTTTTAGGGGAGGAAGTTTATATCGGCCCTCATGTTGTGATTGGATCTGGGGTCACACTGGGGAATCGGGTTTGTATTCATGCCAATGTCGTGATTTATCCCCATGTGAAAATTGGTGATTATGCGGTTTTGCACGCTAATTGCACGATTCATGAGCGAGTAGAAATGGGAAATAATTGTGTGATCCATAGTGGCGCAGTCATTGGTGCAGAAGGATTTGGGTTTGTGCCAACTAGCGAAGGATGGCTAAAAATGGAACAATCTGGTTATGTGGTTTTGGAGGACGGGGTAGAAATTGGTTGCAATAGTACGATTGATCGTCCTGCCGTTGGAGAAACGCGCCTTGGTAAAAATACAAAATTAGATAATTTGGTTCATGTTGCTCACGGTTGCCAGATTGGTCAAAATTGTGCGATGGCGGCCCAGGTCGGTTTGGCAGGTGGTGTAAAAATTGGGAATCGGGTCATTCTTGCGGGTCAAGTTGGGGTTGCAAATCAAGCAAAAATTGGGGACGGAGCGATCGCCTCTGCCCAAAGCGGAATTCATAATGATGTGGCGGCAGGAGAAATTGTTTCTAGTAGTCCAGCCGTTCCCCATAAAATTTATCTTAAAGCGTCTGCCATTTATAAACGTTTACCTGAAATTTATCAGACAATCAAACATTTACAAAAGAAGTTACAAGAAATAGAAAAAAGCGATCAAACATGAATTATTATCAGCCTAGATCAGCAAAAAATTGAGAAATAAAATTTGTCTTGAATCTTCAATTCTTGAGTAATTTATTCTCATATAAATCTTAATTGTTAAACCGAATTTCCTCTAACAATTTTTTACTTTTATTCCTCACAGTTTGCGCTCATTCTCTTTTTTGTCAAACTAAACTGTCATGAATTTAGATTGTATAATGATTTTTCTAAAAGTCTCATAACAAGGGGCTTAAGCCCATTGCCTGTACGCGTTTTAAATAATTAGGGCTTGCTGAAAAAGTCAAAAAACAGGGAGAGGGGATTAATTTATGAATCTAAGGAGAGTAAAACATAACTTTTAAATATTTTATCAAAACGAAGCATAAGCTGAGCTAATAAGATGACAGAGAAATAACCTTTTCA
>JANNLO010000169.1:0-2095 GCA_031396835.1 Snowella sp. SOY_38_metabat_116 | reverse complement strand
AGAACGCGATCGCTAATGGCAAAAAAAGGACTGCGTAACACCGCAATTAAGGAGAGATTATCCCGACTATCTGCTAAAAATTGCAGTAGGGCAAAGGCATCTTTTGCTTCTCGACTGTCTAGTAAATTACCGCCTTTGGTTTGCACAACAGGAATGAATTGTCCTGCAAAGGTGCGTTGAAAAATCGCCTGACTATAGCCTTCTAAGGGAGTCCAAGTACGAGCAAGAATTGCAATATCCCTCGGTTGAATGGGGCGAATTTCTCTTGTTTTTTTATCCCAAACGGGCAATTGCTCATTAAGCAGGGTTTCTACTAAGTCAGCAATATGTTGAGCTTCAATTTGGCGACAGAGATCCACACTAGGCTTAGGTTTGAGTTCAGGATCAGGCGTAACGGCAAAAATTTCTAAATGGGGAGCAATATGGGGAGATTCTTGGCGATCTGCATCTAATTCCTGATGTAGTTCTAATAATACAGGAGTAAAGAGTTGATTAATATTGTTAATTAAGGGCTGGTGTGCCCGAAAACTGGTACTGAGAGCAACCGAATTTCCTATGCGATCGCGCCATTGTTTAAAAACTTGTATATCGGCTCGTCGAAAACCATAAATTGATTGTTTCTCATCTCCTACTAGGGTCACAATGGCTTGAGGAGTTAAATATTCGAGTAATTTTCCTTGGGTTGGATTCGTATCCTGAAATTCATCAATTAAAAAGGCTCGCCAACGTTGACTATAATAGGTTTGCACCTCGGTATTTTTTAAAGCTTGTAAAGCATGAATTTCTAAATCATTAAAATCTAAAATTCGTTTTTGTCGTTTGGCTTCTTTTAAGGAGTTTTGAACGAATTTAAAAGCTTCTTTTAAGGAGGGAATAGTGAGTTCAATGTGTTGATCAAGGTCTGTAAAATCAAGAGTAATTGTTCCTACTTTTCTAACCTTTATAACAAATTCCTTAAGAGCTTTTAATGTTTCTTTTGCTTCTCCTAAAACTTCTTTACTTGCCCAACTTTTTTGACTCCCTCCCTGCAAATTTACTGCCACAATTTGAGCTAAAGCACTATCAATATTTTCTCTCTGACTAATACTACTCATTGCTTCTACCACAAGTTGTCGAGCGTCCTCCATTTTGTCCCCAGATTTTCCTGATATTTGACTCAGACAATTCCAAGCCGATCGCCAAATATCATGGCTTAATAAACTTTGTAAGGCTTGTTTTTTAAAGTCTTCTAAAAGAGGCAACCAATCCTTGTTGTCCCGTTCTAAAGCAGCTTTGGCACTGAGGGGATCGGCTAAAAAAGCTACCATCGCCGATCGCATCAAAGAGTAAGGAATTTGGGCATAAAGTTCAGTTGGCAGTTTATCCAACGCGATCGCTAATTGATCGGTTAACCAGAGTTGGCCGTCCCATTCATCAAGGGCCACAAAATCAGCCGTTACTCCCGCCATTTCAGGATGTTCACGACAGACGCGCCCCGCCAACGCATGAAAGGTACTAATTTGAGCCGCTTCTAATTCTGCTAACCAATCTGTGCGCTCTGGGGCTTGGGCTAATACGGTTTGTCGAATACGCGATCGCAATTCAGTAGCGGCCTTATTGGTAAAAGTCATCGCCACAATTTGCAGAGGAGAAAAGCCAGTTTGAAGATGGTATAAATACCGCTCTGCTAATAGATGAGTTTTACCCGTTCCCGCCCCTGCTATTACACAGACATTCCCTTTGCTCTGGACGGCTTCTTTTTGTGACGGTGTTAAACTCATGCTTCGACTCCTTTTCTGGCTAAGCGATCGCCTTTACGACAAACGGGATCATAGGAACAATATTCACAAGCATTCTGTTTAAGGTCAGGTTGCACAGGATAATAGCCATAATGCAAATGGGATTTAAGCCGATCAGCCGCTTCTCGCAATTCTGTTTCGGTCGGTGCAGATTTAGGAGAAATATCTTTACCTTGAGGGGTGTGACCCCACGTTGATGAAAAGAATAAAAAGTGATAAAATAAAATAAAATAAAAAGTGATAAAGAGGAAAATTTTATGACAGCAAGACTAATTAATATAGAAGGTTCAAAAATAAAAATAGAACTAACATTAGAA